>CAJVYK010000028.1 GCA_913009865.1 uncultured bacterium | reverse complement strand
GTTTTTTTTTTTTTTCAAGCAGAAGACGGCATACGAGATAAAGGAATGTGACTGGAGTTCAGACGTGTGCTCTTCCGATCTCGTTTGTAAAATGAAACCAGGTTTTTTAGCCATTTTGGCAACCATTTCTCATTGGAATCACGTAGATCATCTATTTCAAGCTCTTTGTCTTCAGGGTTTATTTCGAAGAGGTCACAAACTAAAACCGCCATGACCTCCTCTGCATCTTCATCATCACCACGTCCTTCAATGCGTTTATGTTGTACGTTACCGAACCACAAGAAAACGTCAGGATATGCCGCAATAAACCAATCCGGAAAAGACGGTATATAATTCAATGGATTGGATGCTTCTGTAATCGAGGGTGTTGCTTGACTTTTGGCTTCATTGGGGAAAAAAGCTTCATCGAATGAAGGCATTCCCTTTCTTAGAAATTTAGCATAGTTAGCAGCAAAAGCGAAACCGTCTATTCTGTCTGGGATTAGAAGTTCCGTTGCGATTTCTTTGGCTTGGGCCTCAGAAACTATTTCACAAAGACTTTCTCGCCACAACTTTTCATACAAAAAATTAACATTATCTTTCTCTGTGCCATTTTTTGGTCCACCATTGCTTGAATCTTGGATGGTCTTTCTGATTTTGCGTGTCAGCCACGGCCATTGTTTGGGGAATCCTTGAAACCAACCCCGCAGAGGAATGGTGCCGTCGTGTGCTGCCCACGGTGATCGTTCTGATGGATTTGTAAGACGAAGACCCGTGCCCATCATAAGGATGCTTGCATAGATATATGCAGGCCAGATCAGGAGTTGCGATACTATCGGGATATAACCGACACCAGCCATAAAAGAAAGTTGATAAAGAATAAATAGAATCCAGAGGATATGCAACTTGCTGAAGGGTAAAAAAAGGAAGATTAAAGGTAAAAAGACCAGTGAAAAAGACATGATAAGCGTTGGCCATAGAGGTGGGGGCGCATGGCGAACTGCTACTGTGCGGATACCAATGGCAAACCACAACCCACAAGCAAGAACTATTCCCCAGATAACCCATTCAACAATGGACAAGACAGACATTATTCGCCTCGTAATCTGATTTCAGATCGAACTATTGTTTATATGGTTTCCGTATAACGACAAGTATATTACAGCATTTGCTTGTCCATAACAAAAAAAAGGTGGGCACTGTAATTGATTCCTTCGATTACACTCAGGACAAGTATTGATTACTTGGGAGGAGATTGCCACGTCAAAAATAACCCCCCGCGGAATAACAATAAAACCCCGCCCACAGGTGACGCTAAACATAAAACGAAAACCCCCGTCGCAAGCAACGGGGCTAAACATAAAAAACAACCACCAAATAACCCCGCAATAACCCACAGGATAAAATTGCAGTGTAAAAATATATACAGGATGACCCCGTCATAGTGATGACGGGGCTAAACATTTTGGATTCCTGCTACCCGCCTGCGAGGGGACAGGATTACAGCAGGTTATCACGATACCAATCTATAGCAAGCTCCAGACCCTCTCGAAATGGAACTGTCGGCTTAAAGCCGATTAGCTTTTGAGCGGCGCCGATGTCGGCGAGGGAATGCTTCACATCGCCGGGACGCTGTGGGTCATATATCGGCTTAATATCCCTGCCAACCAATCCGTTAATCAAACCAATAATCTCATTGACCGTTACAGCTTCGCCGCAGGCAATATTTATAACCTCGCCGGCGGTGTGCCTGGCCCTCGCGGCAAGTAAATTGGCCTCGACGACATTGTCAATATAGGTGAAATCACGGCTCTGCTCGCCGTCGCCATAAATAGTCGGCTGCTCATCCTTCAATATAGATGTAACAAAAGCTGGTATCGCAGCGGCATACTGACTGGCTGGGTCCTGGTGCGGGCCGAAAACATTGAAGTAACGAAGCGAAATAGTCTCAAGGCCGAAAACCTTGTAAAATACCGAGCAATAGTATTCGCCGACGAGCTTGCCAACCGCATAAGGCGAAAGAGGGCTGGGCGGCATCGACTCGACTTTCGGTAAAGTGGGCGTGTCGCCGTAAGCTGAGGAGCTTGACGCATATACGAAGCGTTTTATGCCGGCATCACGAGCGGCCAAAAGGAGGGTGAAAGTTGCATCGACACAATGTCTGTGCGTGGCGGCGGGGTCGTCAATACTGAGCGGAACTGAGGGTAAAGCACCCTGGTGCACACAGACGTCGATATCCTTCATAGCTGAGCGGGCGATTTTCTCATTACCCATATCGGCTTCTATAAACTCAATACTGTCTGAAATAGCCGCCAGATTGCTTTTTTTGCCGGTTAAGAGGTTATCGATAACCCTAACGAAACAGCCTTGCGAGACCAGTTGTTTGCAGATATTCGAACCGATAAAGCCGGCTCCGCCGGTTACTAAAAACTTTTCCATCAAAAAAACCCTTCACATAACAAACAACAGATGGTCGATAGCGACCGGGGTATAGATTCCTGCTCCCGTAAGGGACAGGTTGCGCAGGAATGACAATACTATACGCTATACGCTAAACGCTATACGCTAACTAAACGCTAAACGCTAAACGCTAACTAAACGCTATACGCTAAGTTAAACCGAGTGAGCAAGCTGCGGCTTTTGGTATTCCTGGTAAGATTTGAACTGCTCGTGGAAATAGCCGCCCTTCATAGCCTTTACGGCAAAGAGAACACAGCCGACTATCGTGGCGTTCACTTCCCTCAGCTCGCGAATAGTCCTCAGAGCAGCACCTCTCCTTGTAGCGCCGGCATTGAATACCAAAACTGTGCCGTCAACAACTCTGGCCAACGTCTTGACATCGCTAACCAACAGCACCGGCGGACCATCAACTATAATATAATCATAGCACGCACGCTGGTGTTTAAGCAACTGTTTCATCTGCTCGGAGCCGAGCAACTCCGCCGGATTAGCAGGCAACGGCCCTGAATCGATTATATCAAAACCCTCGATACCACTGGACCTTATAACTTCCTGGTAACCACACAGGCCGGTAAGTAAAGTACTCAATCCGAATTCAGATTGCTTACTTGCATCGGGGACATCTTCCTGCGATTCCTCCGAAAAACCGGAACCCTCGCCCTGGGCTTGCTGCCCTGGGAAAATCGAGTGTAAACCAGGCCGCCAAAAATTAGCGTCTATAAGCAGAACTTTCTTGTTTTCAGCGATAAAAGTTGTCGCAAGATTAACCGCTACAGAGGTTTTGCCGTCCCTTGGCGCACCGCTGCTAACAAGCAAAGACTTGACAGACTGGCCTGAACTGGACAGCTTTAAGTTAGTCCGAAACCGCCTGTAGGATTCACTTATAATAGAATAAGGCGCCTGACGAACAATCAGGGAGAGGTCAATGCCGTGAACATGGTGGTCTTCGGCTGCATCGGGAATAACGCCCAAAAGCGGAATGTGCAGAAATCTACCTACATCTCTCGGTGTCCGCACCAGATCATTAAGCATCTCGATAAGGAAAGCAAGGCCTATGCCAAACATAAAGCCCAACGCCGTCCCGCCGGGAAAATAAATCTGCCACCTCGGAGAACTTACTTCCAGCGGAGCCGGAGCCATTCCAACAAACTTCACCTTAGGCGTCTCAGGGTCATCGTACATTATCTTCAATTTTTCAATCTGACCTTTGACCGAATCAAGCATCTGCTTTCTCTCGTCTCTTATATCTACCCGCTGACCATACTGTACGCGGGCAAGGTCAAGATCTCTCTTTTGTGCGGTCGCTTCCTGACGCATCTTTTTCAATTGTTCAAGCCTATTTAGCAACACAATCAACTGATCCTGTGCATTCTTAAAATTCGCCTGGCGGGTCTGTTCCGCTATCTCGGCCCTCCTGCTTACCCTTCTATCCCTGGTTTCATTTATCTGCTCTTGTATCTCACGCACCACTCTGTGATTTTCACCAAACTTTGTAAGTCTGCCCGCAAGCGACGCTTCCAAACTGACAACCTGGCGGGTAAGCATAACTACAGTAGGATCACTTTCTATCAGATTTTCGACCTGTTCCTTAACAGGTCCTGTCGCCTGCCTCTCAAGAGTTCCTATACTGGCTTGAATTTGACTTATTGCCAGAGTCAGTTCGTTTTCCTGGAGCTCCAAATCATTTAGTCTCAGGGTAATTGTGTTCTGGAAATAACGCTGCTCAAGATCAGTAATCTTCCATCTTTTACGAACATCATCCAACGCCCTTTCGGCTGAATCAACGTCCCTTTGAACACGAACCCGCTGTTCTTCAAGCCCTGCCAGCCTGGCGGCAATATCTTCTTTCTTTGTTCTCCCCTGCGAAGCAAGAAACAAAGTCACCATTTCGTTCACTATCAGCGCCGCCTCCTCTTTATCGCCACAGGTCATCGATACCACAATATAATCGCCATCTCTCTGAGCATAAGCGCCAAAATGCTTTTTCAAATCCCTGACGGCTTTTGTAATACGCTTATCCTTGATCTCACCAAAACTTCTGAACCACTTGGTTTCCCGAACCTTGTCCCTCTTAAGTAAATTTTCCAGGGTGCTTTGCTGTTTTATAATGGCAGCCATTGACAAACGAGAACCGTATTGAATATCTTTGGCCACCTGTGCCCCGCCGATGGTCGTAGGGTCCTTTTCTACAGGAGGAAGAACTTTAATTAAGGTTTGAGCCGTATATTTCGGATAATATCTCAATAGAAAATACCATCCCACACCGCTGACTATCAAACCCAATATAGTCAGAGAAACTATCATCAATATGTGCCGACGCAATATTCCAAAAATGTCCTTCGGCGTCAGCGATGTGACAGCCGCCGGCCTTGGGCCAATTGACCCCGATGTCCTATTTACAACCATTCGAGTTTGCCTTTGCTCTACCATTATCGTATTGCGTATATCGTATCACGCTTTTACTTTTCAGTTTCTATTTCCCTGCTAAGACGTTCAATAGCCTTCTTTATCCGCTCACCAGCCGTTTTAGAACCCGAACCATCAGTACTCATTATTTCCAGCGACTGTTTATAAGCGGCAAGGGCCTGGGCTACTTCCCCAAGTTTCTCTTTTATCATACCTAAATGCTCATATACATCCGCCGGCGCAGAGATTCTATTCTGTTCAAACTGCTGGAGGGAGGCCTGTAAAAATTCGGCTGCCTCCGGAAATTTGCCGTTTTTGTACAACACATAAGCGTAAGTATCCAAAAATCCAGGATTATTCGGCCTTGCTTCGTAAGCACGTTCGGCAAACGCAAGAGCCTCAGCCAGCCGGATATTGCCCTCAGCCAGCATATATGCCAAATTATTCAAGACCTCTGCATTATTCGGCATTTCAGCTAATAAACTTTCGTACTCTGTGATAGCCCTCTCAAGATAATTATTATTGGAACTCCTTCTATAAGCCAACTGCAAAACCATTACTTTTTTCACTATGTAATCAACCCTACGGGGGCTATCAGGACCGACTATCTCCAGGCATTTGTCAATATAACCTATAGCATTGTTATACTCACCGTTAACCCTTCTCAAATTGAACATAGTAAAATTAGCGGCAAGCGAATCGGGGTCGGCCTGGAGCTTTTCTTTACAAACCCGTACCACCTCTTCGGCTCCCAGCAGAGAATACATTCTTTGCAAAACCCAGGACCCAAGAGCTTCATCTGTCCCCGCTTTGTCAACAGCTTTTCGGCAATATTGTATGGCGGTTACTCTATCGTCCAACTTCAACTTTGCCTCAGCCATAGCAATAAAAGCTATAGAAGCAAAATCACCGTCAACATACTTCTGGGCCTCCTCAAAGAGCTTATCCAACTTCCCACCTAACAGCAGCGCCTTCAAATATCCATTGAACGCCTCATCTGCATTCTTATCGCCAACAGCCATGGCTTTCTGCCACGCTTGTCTGTATAATTGCTCTGCTCTGCCAAAGTCACTTACTGCCGTGGCAAATGCCCCCGCGCGATTATACCACGATACACTATCAGGGAATTTTTTCAGAGTCTCGTCATAGAAACTCTTCAGCGAATCCTTTCTACCAAGCCGCCAGTAAACCTGTTCAAGCAGTGTTATGCCTTCCGCAGGAGCCTGCGGATTGTCAATCACATTTTTAAGTTCGGTTATAGCATCCTCTTCCCGCCCGGCCCGCAGATAAGCCTTTGCCAGAGTAAGCCGGGTAACAGGATCATCTGACAATGACTCGCTCCTTTTAAGGTCAATGATTGCCTGATCATAATTTGCCATCAAAAGATTCATTTCACCTCTTAATCGCCATGCCACCGCATTATCCTGATTACTCTCAAGACTGCGATTTGCCAACTCTAATGCCTTTTTGAGTTGTCCCCTTCTCATTACCAACCACGCCTCAAGCAGTAGCGCCCTGGGCTCATCAGGGAATGTTTCCTTAAAGCTTTGCAATTTGTATTCAGCTTCTTTAATAAGACCAAGCTTAAGGAAAACCTGAATTTGAAAAAGACGGTTTTCTATGTTGCCGTCAAGTGACAAAAGCTCCTCAGAATATTTCTTTGCCGCCTCCCTGTCGGCGCTTGCTTCTGCAACAAGCAAAAGACCCTTTACCGCATCAATGTCTTTCGGATCCGACCTGTATAACTCCTCCATAATCCGCCTGGCCTTCGCAAATTGACTGGTACGCAAGTAATGGCTATATAACAATTTCTTGTCCTGCGATTGTGCCAGCAACTTTTCGGCCATATCCGGATGACCGCTGAGCCGATAGTATTCGGCATAGCTGTTAAGTACATCCTTGTTTTGGGGTTCGTAAGCTTTTGCCTGTTCGAAAGACGAAGCAGCAATACTGAACAAAAACTCTTTTCGCTCCGCGTTCACTTCACGAAGAGCCATCCTCATCGCCATCCTTCCCAGCAACAAGGCATTTCCAACACTCGGAAAAGCCACCTGCAAACGCTGTCGAATAGCCAGAGCCGCTGACGGATTCTCCTCGCTTATGTATTCAGCATACAAACCCTGAAGTTGCCATTCCACAGGATTCAGACGAATTGCTTTGGCCAAAGCCTCTTTTGCTTCTGTCAGCTCGTCGCCGGTCACATTATCGCCCAACCTTCGATTCCGCTGGTACAGTGCATTCGCCAATCCTTTTGCAATATTCCCGTCAAGAGGATTCAAAAATGCGGCTTTCCGGGCATCTTCAATAGATGCAGACTCATTTCCAAGAGCAGCATTAACACTGCTTCTCAGTATAAAGCCGTACGAAAAGACAGGCTTTTGCTTCAAACACTCATCGAGTTTTGCCAGCGCATCTTTATATTCGGCTTTAGCCGCAGCTAAACGCGCAGCGAAAAATCTGCCTTCACAATCATCAAGATTTTCACGGCGTGCGATATCTACTATCGCCGATACCAACTGCCAATCTTCGGCCTTGAGCGCTATCTCAAAAAGATAATTCACAGCAAGACGCTGTGAATCTGTTATTTTTTCGCCCTCTGCCTCCGCAGGGCTAGCCCCGTCATTGGCACGCAAACGGGAACCAAGAACCTTTTTGAATTCTTCAGCCGCTTCGTTCGGCTCGTTATTCTTCTGGTAAAACATACCAAGACTCATAGCCCTGACTATCGGGTCGGAAATATTTGACAGAACCTGCTTTTTTATTTCCTTACGCCTTTGCTGGGAGAGCTTGCCCGGCTGAGGTTCAGAAAGTATCTGTTTGTAAAACAGTAACATTGCACTATCTGGAAAATATTCCAAAACCCGATTAACTATTGCTTCGGCCTGCTTGAACTTACCTTCTTCCATGTAATTATTGCAAACAGCAACAACAGAAGCCTCTCCAACGGAATTCGGCTCCATTGACAGCAGATTCTCCACCAATTCAGCCAAAGTGTCGTTGTAGCCCTTCAATTCAGATGTCATTTCATCAACACCTTCGGCGCCCTTCGTACCCTCTTTTTCTGCTCCCGGCACCCTGTCCAAACTCTCCTTCATCTGCTTTTGCGATATAGCCCTTTGAACTTGCCTAATTTTGGCTTGTACCATGCTCAAATTGAGTTTAATTGTATTTGGATCATCCGGACGACCGGCCTTGGCCAACGCCTTTTCGGCCTCATTAAATTGCCTTGAGGCAATATAAGCGTTGATACGAAGTGTTTGACTTCTCTGGGTAGACCAATATTTGTTCTCAAAAAAGTTTACAATATTCAAAACCCCACCGTAGTTCCTTAGTTTTAATAGTATGTCTGCATAATCCAAAAGGGCTTCAGGTTTGATCTCGTCAATCTTATCAGGAAGACTCCTGTTAGAAATACTCAATGCATTTGCGAGAAATTCCGCTGCCGCCCCCAGTTCGGCGGTATTCTCAAAAATCTTCGCAAGAGTATAAGAAAGCTGCGCATCTCTTCGCCCGGATGCCTTAAATTGCTCGTAAGTTGTATGCAGCGCCCTGACAGCGATGTTTCTATTGCCCTTCGCAAGCTCAAGCATTCCTCTCCACTTAACAACACGAGGCTCTTCACCACTACCGAAAATCTGTTCAATTTCGCCCACGACTTGCTCAGCATCTGCAATCAATTCCTGCTTCCGCTTCGACCCTATTTTTATTCCCGCGTACTGAGACTCAAGTACCTGTCCGATATAACAATTTGCAAGAAAAACACACAATGAAGCTCTATTCATTTTATTCGCCCACCTTTGCGGGCCGCTGCCTTCCTGCGCATCCGGCAGTGTAAGGGCGTTCCTGGCTATTTCTATCGCTTTATACAGCTGGGGCTCTTGACCATAAATAGAAAACTTGCGATAGTGCAAATTGGCTGCGCTTATTGCGTACACTACATTTTCCCTGTCCAATTCAACCGCTTTTTCAATCGCATCTACGGCCTTATCAAGACTTTTGTGGCCTAACGTCTGATAGAATCCGGCTAATGCTGAATATGCTTCTGCACTGGAAGAGAACTTCTGCACAAACGACAAATATTCAGACTCAAGCGATTGAATTTGTCCGGATGCATCGGGACCCCTTCGAGCAAGGATAAGTTTCATTGTTAGAAGATTAATGTGTGCTTTTACGTCGGTATCTGCAACCTCAACCGCCTGCTCTAAAAGTTCGAGAGCATCATCTACGGCCTTTTTTCTCTCTTCAAGATTACCTCTTGAAGCAAGCAGCTCGGCTTTTGTGATGACCGCCTGCGCTAAATACCAATAGGCCTCAACATTATCCGGCTCAAGTTCTCGAACCTTTTCCAAATCATCGATTGCCTTCGACAACGAAGCGTCGGGGTCGGTACCTGCTCCCATCCTCGTCATTTCAAGAACGGCTCTACCCCTAAGCAGATACAGATATGGGCCCATACGCTCGGCGGGCGATTTTCCCTGTACTCCAAAGGATTCCCATTTGGCTATATCATCGGTAAGCAGGTTCGCATCCGCCACTTCTATAAATTCCGACGCCTGCGACGCAACTTCCTGCCAATATCCACGCGCACCATTATCAGCCATTATGTAAAAGTACTTCAACCGTCCAAATCGAGCTTTGACATTCTTCGGGTCTAACTGGATTATTTTGTTCCAACACCCCAATACATAGTTCCATTTGTCAGTTTCGAGATAAACATCTACAAGCTTAAAAAGCATCTCTATCTTAAGCGAATCGGTCTTTGCCCGGGAACGCGCCCTCTGATAATTGCGCTCGGCTTTTTTGTATTCTTCTGCTTTTATCTGGTCATCTACCGCCTCATCGGCCGCTTTCACCGCCGCATCGCCATCTCTGATAAACGGTTCCGGGTTTCGGCCCCAATACAAAAACAGCCAAATGAAAGCCACCGCCAGAACTACGAAAATCACCGACCCAACAAGCGCAACTTTCTTATTCAATCTCTTCTTTGCCATAACTTAACCTTGTATTGTGCATATCTTAATATCGTTTAGCTTTTCCTATACGCTATAACTATCCACTATTTCCCAATCAGGCCAATGCCCTCCAGCTTATTTACTACTATCTGCTTCTTCCTTCTTTATACCGGGCCAATGTTGGCTTTCTAAAATGGGTAAGATTACGCTTAAGAGCTTTTGGCTTGCCGCCGCTGCTTCTTCTTTGCTCGGGTAAGCTACTGTACCAAATTTCGCGTTAAAAAACTTCCATTCAACTTTGCAAAAATACGAATATTCGCCGAAGATATTTTTGTTAAGAACTATTCGGGCATCTTCTCTGCTGCTGGCATAAACACCGTTGACATTAAAAAAGTACAAAACCGGAAATTTTGTATCCGCCTGCCAAACATTGGAATTCATAGCGCCAAAAATGAGGCGTCTTGCCGGAATTTTTCCCTCGGTACCATCTTTATTTATTTCGAGCGTTATGCCATCAGATGAAAGTTTTTGATAGCCGCTGCCGGTATAACATTCCTCCGGCACATGCGGCACCCTGTCCGGAAGCTCGTAATAAGTGATAAACAACAAGCAATAACGGACGGCACTGTCAGCGGCTGCACCGGTATCTTCCAGAGTCCATTGAATATAATCTTCCGTGCCCAGAGCCTTAACAATCTCTTCATTTTCGATTTTGTCTTTTGATACCACCCTGTAAGCAGCTAAACCGTTTTCATCCAAAAGGTCTAAAGATTTCTTCAACGGCAGCGGTTCCTTCTTTAAGTACACTCCGAAACTCTTTATGGCTATCGACATACCGCTTCCCGCTATCGCAAGCACTATTGCGCATATTAAAAAGGCCGGCTGTAAATAAATCTGGTATCTGGTATCTCGCATCTTATCTTCACACAATACGGCTCACGACTCAGGCCTTTCCCGACGACGAACTACAATATCAGAAACATCCGAGGAACTCACCTCGGCTTCCTCAATAAACAAACTCGACATAAACCACGCTATAAGACCATATAAGCCAAACGCCAACGGCAACATCGCCATCCCAAGAATATCATGATAAATACCCTGAGCGTACCTGGGGTCCGCCAGCACATAAATAAATCCGGTAACTGTGACTCGTACGATATTGCAAAATATCGCTATCGGTATTGTGCTGGCCAACAAGATAATTCGCTGCCATATAGGTCTGTAGTGCAAATAGGCCATAGCAACACCCAAAGCCAAAAAGGCCATCAGCAATCGCATCCCGCTGCAGGCCTCGGCCACATTAAGCGAAGGCTCCAAAGGCCGGCCCTTATAAATCACATCTATCACCACACCATTGACCGTAGCGTCCATTCCGCTAACCAAATTCATCAAAGTGGTTGTCATCCTGGCAGCGAGTATGCGCATCGGCATAGTCACCTGAACATAAAATCGGCCCGGCAGCGGCACAGCAAATACCAAAAACGCTATCGGCAGCCACGTATATTTAATCAAACGCCATCCTCCCAAAAACAATACAACCGCACCAAGCGATGCTATCATCGAAATAGAACGAAAGTATGCATATCCGGATGGACTGACCATATTAAAAAGATAAAACATAAGAGCGCAAATCAGAAAAAACAAACCCAGGTAGTCCGGCCTGGTTTGACCGGGCAGGAGAGGCTCCGGACGGCGACCGTGAAGAAGAACCGCCAGCGGATCCCTGGCGTACTGAAGACCTAAAATTTCACCCCTGTGCTGATTAATGAAGTATAAACTAAAAAGAGGGATTAGAAAACCATGCGACCAACTACTGTCTGTGAGCCATCCGCGGACGATACCGCTAATTTCGCTGCGAAAAAGGTAGGTAAACAATCCGGCAATTATCAATATCCTGATGTAAGTATGCATCCCAAGCTCACGCCAACTCCGCATAGACAAGGGCGCAGTTGGGCCTTGTGTTTGGGTCCCCGTTTTGCGACCTTCTGCAAAATGGTTTCCCTCTGCAATAGAAGATGCAATATTCTCCGCCATAACTAACAAGATAAAATAAAAAAGGCAAAAGTAAAAATCGTTCTGCGCAAGCAGGGGCGGAAACGCTACACACTAAAAAAGCCAGCTGGGTATAGGCCTGCGAGTGCCGTAATCTCTATCTGCAAAATTACGGTCGTAAACAAACCCGAATCCGTAAGTAGCCCTGAACGCATTTCGCAAAACCGCACGCCACCTTGCGGTCGAATGTGTGCCGACATTTATCAAATCGTTCGGCTTAATAAAGAAATCCGGCTGTTCTCCTCGGGCAATTTTATCCAAATCCACCAGCACGATTTCTTCTTTGTTCTTACCGACCCTTCTTACCACCTCACAACGCTTCGGCCACGCCAAAGGTCCCAAACCACCTGCTGCAGCTATAGCCATCTTCAAGGTCATCGGCCGGCCTGTAATATTAATATATCCCTGACTGTTGACATTACCCATAATACAGAATTCGCCGATAATATCAACAGGCACCTGAATGTTGTCACCAGGCCTTATCACAATATTATATCGAGGGTCACCGCCGGCCAGCCTGTCGGCAGGAATCTTTATAACCCGCGCCTGCACTCCTCCGGTACCTATCTGGTCCCAGCCGAAATCCTCCGGCACCGTTTCCTTCAGCGGCTTGACCACTTTCTCCGGCGCGACTTTAACTACCGGCTCCGACCGAGGAATTTGAACCGGAACCCATCTGCCGTCCTGAAAAATCCACTCAATACGGCCCTTTCTTTCCTCCTTAATTGGCTCATCTATCGTCTCTCGACCTGCCGGCTCGATAAATGACTCCTCCGCGGCTTCGGCGCCTATTCCCGCCTGCCCGCCACTGCTCAGCGGTTCAAAACCTTCCGGCAAAGCCGCTTCGGTAAGTTCGGTATCTGTTATCATCTCCGCAGAAGCTATAACCAATCCACCTGTGACGGGCAATTGACGCTTCGCCCGCGGCGCTATTATCTCCAGCATCTCCCGTTCAGGACCAATCAGTTCCTCCTGCCCCTCCGGCAAAACCGGCTCCGGCTCGACAGACTCAGTTATTACTTCTTTGCCCGTAACAGAACGCGAAACATAAATATAGCTTATGTTAAATTGGTTTATCCCCCCCGCTGTCGCAAGCGCATCAAGCAACCTAAAATCATACCGCGGAATAGGATATCTGCTCGGCCGAGGCACTCCATTACCCGATATTGAAAACGCACGTTGTTGCGAGCTCATCAAAGTTACGGTAACAGACGGCTCTTTTAGTATGCTCGGCGAAAGAATCTGCATTATCTCCTCTTCAAGTTGAGATTCGGTCAATCCTGCCGCCTCAATTACCCCAACTTCCGGAATGGATATTTTGCCGGTCTCAGTAACCGTATAATCGTTTATAAACGGAGCCCCCTCCTGAAGTAATTCGAAAATGGATATTCTGACAATATCGCCGGAAGCAAACACATAATCAGTATCATATACTATAACATCTACCGGTCGCGGCTCTTCGGCTCCCTCCCAGGCCGACGGTGTTTCATCCGCAACACCCAACGAATCCAATATCACATTGACCGCTGGAACAGGACGAAATCTGCCTACTTGAGTCGGGTCAAAAAATTTATTACCACAACCAGCCATGTAAATACTTAGAACAGACAAAAGCAGTACAATCGCTACAGTGCGTATCCTTTGGGCCCCCGCCGTAAGGCGCCCCCAAGCGGAGTTAGAAATTTCCCCCAAGCGCGAAGCATATCCCGAATTCTGTACCATAACATTCCCTATAGAATCTCTAATAGGATTCATACCGCTAAAATTACCAGGAAACAATGAACTTTCAATTCTCTACAAACGGCTGAAAAACATCCGCCGGAAGACGTCCCTAAGCGGAAAAACACACGTTTACTTGATGAATTTTATCGGTTTAACACCCTGTTCGCTTAACTTTTTTTAGCCACCGTAAGACCAATACCACAAAGAAATAAAAGTAAAAATCAAAATTCAAAATTCAAAATTGCGGAGTCCCTCAGGGACAACTTCCGCCGTAAGGCGTCCTGTGGACAATTTCCTTAATTTTACATTTTGATATTTGATTCTTGAACTACAACCATAGGCGCTAAAAGCAGTTATGAAACTAAATGCTTCGTTGATATCCCTACCAGGCCGCTCCTCACTTTCATACGAAAAAAACAATTATGTATTTATACTCTTTAGATGTGCGATTTGTTCACTACAGCCCTTTTTATTTAAGCCCTATAATTATCGCAATGCCAATACAGATAAAAAGACCATTTCAGTAGAAAAAAAATACAAACAGCGATAAAAATCGCTGAATATCGACCCCCATCGATAGTGACCCGTGATTCCGGCCTCGTGCCCCGCTGCCCGGGGCACGGGCAATGAGCGACAAAATTAAGCTCAGCAGGGCTTCACATTGGTCGCTTCGGGACCCTTGCGGCCCTGCCCTACCTCAAACTCAACCTTCTGGCCCTCCTCAAGGGACCGATAACCCTCCGCCGCAATGTTCGAGTGATGGACAAAAACATCCTCACCCCCGTCGTCGGGGACGATAAAACCAAATCCTTTGCTCTCATTAAACCATTTTACTGTACCTGTACTCACTTATTCTACTCCCTGGACCTCTGTATCGGGCCTACTATTTAGATTCCCTCGTCTTTTATCAGAAGTACGCCATCGAGGGATAAAGGATTACTTCTTTACGATACCATAAACTACTCGTAAAAATCTATTTTAACCATCCGCTGCTGCAAAACGCCCTGTGCATCAGTTTTAAATATCTCTATCTTGGCGGGAAGCCAAACAGGGCCTCTTTCAACTTCTCTATAGTCATAGCCGCGAACCATCAAAAACTCTTCTCTCTCAAAATCAGCATACCAAATCATATCGATTAATGAACTGTCGCTGCTCTGATAGAAAACCACTTTAAACCGAATCGGCACCGTCTCCGTTACCTCGCAACTAACCAGCTCAATTGGATAATACCAGCATCCCTGGATTTTGGCCGGATCGGGGCTTTTACGAAATTCAAACCGCTTATCCAAAAAACGTGCCGGGGCCGTCGTTATATAGAGTATCCCTTCTGCAAACCGGCGCTCGGAGAGCGGAATTGGCAAAGCACAAACTTGCTCGGCATCGGCCAATACGCTGAATTGCCCCATCCCCTCTGACAATTCCCAGATGAGCTTACCTTGCGGCTCGGCGGCTGAAATACGAATAGAATTTGACCACGGATAAATTTCGTAATGTTGCTCCGTCAGGCAAAAGCTGCCATCCGGCTGGTAAAAAGTAACCACACCATCAACTCGCAGCTTTTCGGCCTTCGTCCAGGCCTGGCGCCCACCCGTCGCTTCAATTGCGCCGGAGGCATAATCAGGCATAACAAAATTGGGGTCGGCTAACGGGTTGAAGCCCGCCGCTTGCCCTCTGTATTCCTGCTGACAGCCAGCGACAACAAAAGCCGTTGCAAGAACCAGCAAACACAGCATATTCGACAACTTATCAATCATTTTACCGCCCTGAGTACCATTGATTATTGATTACTTTCACCGTACGTTAATCTTGCAAGCTGCTCCATAAAAGCATACCTCTGGGCCGCATCGCTCCTGGCAAGTTTGAGCAGCTTCTCTGCTATCTTCGGCTGGGATTTCTGCAGCGCACGGAAACGGTTTTCGCCATAAATGTACTCTTCAAAGTCAAGCGTAGGGGCCTTCGAGTCAAGCTGCAACGGGTTTTTATTCTCTTTTTTAAGCAGTGGATTGAACCTGTACAACAGCCAATGGCCGCAATCAACAGCCCTTTTCTGCTCCTGATAGCCGTTGGTCATATTGATACCGTGAGCGATACAATGCGAGTAGGCAATTATAAGCGAAGGGCCCGGATAGGCCTCGGCTTCGACAAATGCCTTTACCGTCTGATTGGGATTTGCACCCATCGCTATCTGTGCAACATAAATATTGCCATAGATAACAGCCAAAAGTCCAAGGTCTTTTTTAGGCGTTGACTTTCCGGCTGCCGCAAATTTGGCCACCGCCG
>CAJVYK010000027.1 GCA_913009865.1 uncultured bacterium | reverse complement strand
TTTTCAAGCAGAAGACGGCATACGAGATAAAGGAATGTGACTGGAGTTCAGACGTGTGCTCTTCCGATCTGGGGGCGGCGAAGCCGTCGTCGCGGACCCTGGCCGCCGTTTCCTGGAGCATGCTGCGCTCGGAATGGAGGGCCAGGAGTTGCTTGGGAAAGAGCGCCCTCGAAAGCGGCCACAGCCGCATTCCCGAGCCCCCGGAAAGGATCACCGGATGAATATTCGATCCCTTGCTCGGCGCCATGCCGCCCCTCCTGCCGCCTCGGCTCCCCTTGCTAGTGGAAATCGGCCGAGAAGCCTAGAGCTTTTTCCGTTCGAATGGAATCATTTGAACGATCGGAAAATGCGCTATAACAAATAGATAGAGCACACGGAGTGAACCTACGCGAACGAAATGTGCTCTAGCGGAAACGGGCGAATTCGTATAAACCGTGGGCGATCCCCGCGCTCGGCCCCAAGGAGAAGAGAACATGGCCCTCAAGGACATTCTGGTTAGCGTCGACCATACCAAGCAAGGCGCCGTCCGGCTCGAAGCGGCGGTCAATCTGGCGGTGGCTCATAGGGCCCACTTGACCGGCCTTCACGTGATCGCCGATCATTATGTTCCCGGGTTCATCAGGATCCAGATCCCCGACGACATCTTCGAGGCCCAGACCGAAGCGATCCGCCAGCGCGCGGCCAGCGCGGAGAAGGCGTTCCGAGAGGCGGCCGAGCGTGCCGGTCTCTCCCACGAGTGGCGCTCGGCCGAGGGGGAGATGATCGATACCCTGGCCCTGCATGCCCGTTACAGCGACCTTGCGATCGTCGGTCAGCGCGACCCTGACGGCGACGACGCGGCGGCGGCCAACGACATGCCGGACCGGCTGATCCTGTCGATCGGCCGGCCGGTCCTGATCGTGCCGTTCATCGGCAGCTACCCGACCATCGGCGAACGGGTGATGATCGCCTGGGACGCCAGCCGCCTGGCCACCCGCGCCGTCAACGACGCCCTGCCGTTCCTGGTCGAGGCCAAGAAGGTCCACGTGATGGCCATCAATCCCCAAGGCGGCGACGAGGGCCACGGCGAGATCGCGAGTGCCGACATCTGCCTGCACCTGGCCCGTCACGGGGTCAAGGTGGAGGCCCAGCATGTCTTCGCCGACGACATCGCCATCGGCGAAACGATCGTCGTCGGGGAGCGTCCAGCTGGCACCGCCGAGCTCCGCGATCACGGCGTGCGCCTCGTCGCCGAGCTCGGCGAAAAACCGCGCCCAGCTTGGACCGACGGAACCGGGATCGGTTACGTATTTGCCATGGAGCTCGGCGATAAACGTCGCGTTCGCGCCTGACAAGAAGCTCGTCCGATCGATCATCTGCCAGCGGTTTTTTTTTCTTCCAATCAATGTCAAGCGGATTATGTAACAGCTCATTTTCTGCTGCCGCTTTGGAGGCTTTTGAGCGCTTTGATGATTTTATCGTTTTTGATTCTTGTGATATTTTTGATTGTCTTGATATTTGTTCGGCTGAAATGCATTCTTGATAAATCTGATGCACCGATCGCAGTTGTTCAAAATCTGCTTCTCGATAAGCTATTAAGCCTCCCAGTCGTGAATGTTCAGTCCACTTGTGAAAATGTGTATTAAAATTTCCTAATTATTCGCTACTTTTTGTTACAAAACCTTTAATGGTGTCCAGCAGGAACATGGGTTCTCTCCTCTTGTTGTGTTGTATTAATAGGGTTGGGTTTAACTTCTTTTAATTCATTCAATTCACTCTCAGTCGATTCATTTGCTGTTTTGTTTTTGTGTCCGAAAAAGAGCAACTGGCTTGTTTTACCACTTGATTTACTTCTTGTTTGTTGTGATTTTTGTTTTTTTTTTTCAAGCAGAAGACGGCATACGAGATAAAGGAATGTGACTGGAGTTCAGACGTGTGCTCTTCCGATCTATATTGTGTCCATAAATCTGAGTTCCTTGGCTCAAATATCTCCTCAAGTGAGAACTCCGCTTCATGCTTTACGTTGTCAAACACAATATACTTAAATTCCCGCAACGCCACCAGTCCCATTATGACAGACTTATCTCTGGCAATCGGCAGTCCAAACATCTGAACTTCGGCGTGCTGTCCTCGATAAAAACAAAGCCAGTTAACCAACGTTACTTGTCCTATGCTCAGTTTGGGAAGACGAGACATTCCCCAACTAACAGAATCGTCGTTGTTGGTTCTAAGAGGGTAAATCACCAGCTTGTTTTCCAGAATATGAATATCGTTAACGAAAAGAGCCAGTGATGTTCCTGTGTCCAGGACAACCGGATACTTCCTGCCGTTGTTCAGCCTGCCCTCAACCACCATCCAGCGGTTCTTGGAGTAAGAGGGATGATATTTTACTCGGCCGCGATTTGGCTCTTGGATACCCCTATTTCTTTGACCCTTGTAATTCCAGTTTATGTTATTCACATCCCCTATCGAATACGGCTCGTCATTCGGAGCTATCAGGGATATGTCAGCCTTGTCTTCAAGGTCATTGTCATTCACTACTACCATTCGAATAGGATAAACCGAACATCCCGCTTGCAAACACAAAAACAAACCCAATAGAACCACCGATTGATTTGGTCTTCGCATCGAAAATCCCCCTCATGAAAACCCTCGTGATGTACCTGAAGTGTACTAAGTGCTCACCATCTCCTCCGAAATGGCACGAAAAGCCAGAGTTACCCCAGGAAAACCCACCCCACCAATATGATTATTGTATCATTTCACATCTTTTCTGTCAAGTATTTTCGGGGGGTAGATTTCGACTTGTAAGGTATCAACCAGATACAAGTCAAGCCAGAAATCAACCTGGACTTTGCTTTGTGCTTAACCCAATCATAATACCAGGTTTTTCGAATACCAAAACCAGAGATACCCTGAACACCTGCCAGATGCAAAACGCCGATAAAATCAGTTAGAACGGAATCTGGAGTGTAATAACAATTGGGCCAGGGATTTAAGGTGAAAAAGCTGTATAAGGTTGTCCAATATCGGCAAATTGCTTCCGCTTATGCCTTCGTATTCGCATTCCATCTGTTATTTTTAACCGGATGCGGGCGGGCTTTATTATCGCCTGAACAGATGAAAGAATTCAAGAGAGCAGGGCCAATCACAGCAGAAGACGCTTCGCCGTTCATAAATGTTGACGACCTGGCCAAAGCGAGAACTCGTCCCGGCCCTTATCGAGTTATTCCGGGCGACGTACTGGAATTCCAGATGAACGTTAGCCTGCGTACCGTCTCTTCTGAATTAGCTGACTGGCTTCAGCCGGCATACGGCAACAGAGGCATTGAGCCGTATCTGGTTCGCGTGAGCGATGCCGGAAATATTACACTGCCGATTATCGGGGACATACATATTGCGGGAAAAACACTTGCCGAGATAGAAGATACAGTTAAGAAGGCCTATTATCCCAAATATGTTGTGAATCCTCCAATGCTGGTCTGTCAGGTAAAGGAGTACCAGAACGAAAACGAGAGGGTTTTTACTGTTATGGGGCTGGTGAATAAACCTGATGCCTATGCTTATCCGCCGGACGTTCAATATAACTTAATGGAGGCGCTGGCATTTGCCGGCGGACTCGATATGGTTGCCGACCCGCGATATGTGAAAGTCTTTCGGCAGGATGCCGACGGAGAGGTGCTCCAGGCGACTTTCGGGATGGGCGATAAGGCGTTAAAAGACGCGTATGAAGTTACAATAAAACCAGGGGACGTGATATATGTGGACCATACACTGCGTACGCGTATCAATAAATTTATGGCTGAGGTATTTCACATAACGGTTGGTGCAGATGCCCGTTACAGGGATTAGGAAGATTTTACATTCGATGGAAATATGAATAACGAAGAAATTGAAAACACAGGTTCAGGCCCGGCTTTTCCGCATGCTGACAGGATGCAGGAAGAAGGTCTCCTGCAAATAGCTCTGCGTCATCGGTGGACTATTCTTTTAACCGCCGTATTATTTTTGGTTGCGGCATTTGTTTACATTTTGAGGGCCACGCCAATCTATACAAGCACATCGAGAATATACGTAGAACAAAACATACCAAGAATCATCGGCGACTTCGAGGGGATTATGACCCGCTCGAAGAACTATCTTTATACGCAGGCTGAGATGTTGAAATCCACTCCTATTGCCGGCGAAGTAGCTGACGACCCTCAAATAAGCAGATTCAGGACATTCAATGGAGTGGACAATGTGACCGCGTATTTGAAGAGTAATCTGGTTATCAGTGTCGGAAAAAAAGATGACATAATTTCCGTGGCGTTCAATTCGCCATATCCACAAGAGGCCGCCAGTGTCGTTAACACCGTCGTGGACTCTTATATTAAGTATCATTCCCTTCGCAAACAGACCACCGTTTCCAAAGTGCTGGATATTCTTCAAAAGGAAAAGGTCAAACGGGACAGGGAGCTGTCAGACAAATATGAAGAAATGGTGCAGTTTACCCGTGAAAACGGGGTGGTTTCATTTGATAACCAGGGTGGTAATGTGGTTTTTCAAAAGCTTATAAAGCTGTCCGATGCGTTAACCGAGGCGCAACTGATGACCATCAAAGCGCAAGCCGATTACGAAGCGGTTAAGGCCATAGCCGATGAGCCGGCCCAGGTCAAACAATTTGCCGCAGCTCTGCCTGCAGTGGGTGTTCGTATATTTATCAATGATACAGAAACCCAACTGCAATCCGAGCTGAGAAACGCAGAAGTAGAATTAAAGAACACAAGATACCATGTTACCGAAGACCACCCGGCTGTTAAGGCTCTTCATACGAAGATTGACTATATCAAAAGCGACCTTAAGGAGGAGATGAGAAAATTTGCCGACACTTATATTGAAGTAATGCGACAAAGATGGCGGGCGGCAAAGCAAAAAGAACAAACTCTGCTGGCATCTTTCCAGATTCAGCGGCGGCAGGCTCAGGATTCAGGAGTTAAAGCCGCCGAGTATTCGATGCTTCAGTCAGAATTAAGGCGGACTGAAAGAATATGTAAGATTCTCGACGACCGCATCAAGGAACTCAATGTTACCGAGGATACCGGTGCACTCAATATCAGTATCCTGGAAGTCGCCCGGCCCGCAACAGGGCCTTCGAGGCCGCAAAAAACCAGGATTATGACAATAGCTCTGGTTCTTGGTCTTATGTTTGGCGGAGGCCTGGCTTTGGTTCGTGACTGGATGGACATTCGGCTGCGGTCAGCGGATGAGGTATCAGCCATACTCGGCGTTCCGGTTCTCGGCATAATACCGACAATGACAGAAGTACGAACTATCACAGAGAGCGGCAGGAAGGCCTGGCTCAATTTCAAACCTGTTGTACTTGAGCTCTGTCAAAGGATACATACCGCCATTTCCACCGGCACAGCCAGGAGTCAGCCCAAGACGACCGGCGTCATTTCGCCGCTATCAGATGGCGGCGAAATTGTATCAGGAAAGCAAGACATTGCAGTCCGTGGTCAGAAGGTGCATATAAAGCCCAAGAGCGTTATTGCTGAGGCGTATCGAACTATACGTACGGCTGTATTTTTTGGCGTACCCAGGGGCGAAGCAACAACTATTCTTGTTACCTCACCTGACGCCGGTGACGGCAAGAGTACGCTGGTTAGTAATTTGGCAATCGCAATGGCGCAGGCGGGACAGAAAACGCTTATCCTCGATGCCGACTTTAGAAAGCCGATGCAGCATAATATTTTCGAGTTTGAAAACAACAGAGGTCTGTCCGGTGTACTTGCAGGCACTATTACTCTGCAGGATGCTATCCAGGCCGGCCCTCTCGAAGAACTTGATATTTTGAGCTGTGGGCCGGAAGTGCCGAACCCATCGGAGATACTTAACAGCGACGCTTTTGCCGAGATTCTAAAAGAGCAGCTTACTGAACGATACGACCGCATCATTATAGATTCGCCGCCGGTTGGCCCTGTTGCCGACAGCCAGATACTCGCAGCTATTTGCGATATAACTCTGCTGGTGCTCAGGGCGGAGAAATCCACGAGGAAACACAGCGTAGCCGCCCGCGATGTTCTTCTTAGTGTCGGCGGCCGTTTACTCGGTGCGGTTGTAAATGATGTTCCTCGCAAGCATGGCAGTTACGGTTACTATTCCGGTTACGGATATTACAGGGGTTATGGCTACTATGGTGACCGTGAAAAGAAAGAAGCTGCGGTTGTATAAAACGCTATTTGAACCGAATCTCTAAGAAGTATGCCAAGGCAAGTCAATGACAATTTGTTTGAAACTAAGCACGTCAGCAATGATAGCTGCGTTCGGGAGCAATATGTTGATATCCACTGCCATTGTCTGGCCGGCCTTGATGACGGCCCGGACACAATGTCCGAATCTCTTCTCCTTTGCCGGGCTTTGGTAAACGAAGGTGTAACTGCTGTAGCAGCCACGCCGCATCAATTAGGACGATTTAGCGGATGCAACGAAGCTGCACAGATTAGAGAAGCAGTTTCTGTTATCAATGAGGAGTTGAAAAGCAATGATATCGCTCTTGGCGTAATGGCAGGGGCGGATGTTCGGGTGGATGAAAGAATTTGCGAACTGCTTGAAGCGGATAAAGTACTCACGCTTGCCGATGGCGGCAAATATATTTTGCTGGAACTTCCGCACGAAGTTCTTATTGATATTGAACCGCTGCTTATTGACCTGGCCTCTATGGGTATTGAGGCCATTTTATCGCATCCGGAGCGACATACCGGGCTTGGTAAAGAGCCGGATATATTGCTTAAATGGCTGGAATGTTCGGCTCATCTGCAGGTGACAGCGGGTAGCTTACTTGGGCATTTTGGCCCGGCAGCTCAAAAGTTCGGATGGCGGCTTTTAAGCTCAGGTCTGGCCTGGCTCGTAGCAACGGACTGCCACAATTTGGATAGCCGCAGACCATGCATAAGCGCAGCGTTCGAGAGTATAAGCAGCGAACTTGGTGAAACAATTGCCAGGTTGGTATGTATTGAAAATCCATTACGAGTTCTAAAAGGTCAGGACATAGCTGTTTACCCTGTAAGCACAAGGACACGCAGTGATGGGGGAAAACCAAATAGTATTTGAAAGGACGGATGCAGTCGCAAGCAGGTTCGACACCGTGATTGAATGGCTGCTTGGGGGCCTGCTTATCTTTATGCCGCTTGCATTCGGGGTGGTACATGCCTGGAGCAAAGAGGTTGTCATCGCCCTGTCCGGCGCTATTTCGCTCTGCTTTTTGTTGAAGATTTTATACTATCGTAATGAAGGCATAATCTGGACATGGGCCTATTTGCCGATAGTGGTATTTTTACTTATCGTGTTACTGCAGCTTCTACCCTTACCTGCCGAGCTGATACGGATTATCTCCCCAAATACGGCGGCCTTAAAACGGGAGCTTCTCGGGGATTTACCGAACTCTGATGCACTGCTTAAGTCAATGACTTTGAGCTTTTATCCATACGCAACGAAACATGACCTGCGGCTGGTACTGGCAGTTGCGGCGGTGTTTGTAGTTGTGGTCAACGTCTTCCGACAACCAAAACAGATTAAACGTCTTCTGATGACAATAGCCCTGATAGGCGGCGGCGTTGCGGTTATTACTCTGGGACAGCAGGTTCTTGGTAACGGCAGAATCTACTGGCTCATAGCCAGCGAGAACACCGAGGGTTATTCCGGCCCGTTCGTCAACCACAGCAACTACGGGCAGTTTATGAACTTATCAATTGGTGCGGCCCTTGGGTGGCTTTGCGTAACAGTTACAGAGAGGTTCTCCGGCAAACAATCAAAACCGAGCGACATACTGGATTACCTCGGTTCGCGCTCAGCGAGGAGTTTATGGCTGCTGGCTGCAATAATAGGTCTTGGCGCTGCAACAGTTTTTATCTCCTTAACCCGGGGCGGTATGGTAAGCATGGTTATCGCTGCGGCATTTACCATACTGCTGCTTATATCCAGGAAGTCTCTGGCGGGGCGGGGATGGATAATGGTGGTTATGGCGCTCGTAGCATTTGCCTGCATTCTATACGTAGGATTCGATGCTGTTTACGACCGTTTTGCAACTCTTCGTGACCTAAATGCATACAAAGGCCGATGGCAAATACTAAAAGACCTTGCGACTTCCTTTGTGCAATTTCCAGCTCTTGGCACAGGCCTTGGCACGCATTCGCTGGTTTATCCGATGTTCGACCGCTCAACTATAGCTGCATTAGCCGCACACGCAGAAAACGAATACGCCCAGACAGCAGGGGAGACAGGGCTGGTAGGATTGGGCTCGCTGATAGTTTTTGGAATAATCATCTGGTTAAATTATGCCCGCAACGTTAAAAATACTTCCCTTCCAATCCTATCAGCAACCTACGGTCTTGGCTTCGGCCTAGCGGCGATACTACTGGCCAGCCTAAGCGATTTCGGCCAACATCTTCCGGCAAACGCGTTTTTGTCTGCTATATTCTGCGCTTTGCTGGTAGGTTTAGCCAAACAGAAAAAGTTCAAAACCACAACGCCTAAAGCAATTACAACCTCCCGGAAATCCACTGTTTTGCGTACAGCCGGTTTATTGTGTATATGCGGAGTCTGGTTATGGGCCTTTATCGGCGCCAATAATGCCCGCATTGCCGAGGCGCATTGGAAAAAGGCCCTTCGTATAGAAAAAGGCCTTGCAGATAAAGACTGGCAGGGAACCGAAAGTGAATATGCGGATTTAATCTCTTACGCAGCGGCGGCTTGCGATTATCAGCCACAGAATATAAAATACCGATACTGGCTCAATGTTTATCGATGGCGTTCGATAAGCCGAACAACTGACCCTGATACCGGCGAGCTTATTATACCTGAGCCATCAATCGTGTTTGTTCGGCGTATAGTTGATGAACTCCACAAAGCACGTACGCTCTGCCCGACATACGGACCGGCCTACAGCACAGCCGGCCAACTTGAAAAGTTTATTCTCAACAATGACTCCGGGGCAAAAGAGATAAGAAAGGGGTTCCGCCTTACACCCTGCAGTCCAACCGCCTGTTTTGCCGCCGGCTTTCTGGATGTTGAAGAAGGCAAAATTGAACAGTCACTTGCCAAATTCAAAAAAGCTGTCCAACTCGATGGTAAACTCTTTAAAAATATTGCTGATATATATATCGCCAGGGTCAACCGACCCGACCTGGCCATAACCATCGCCGGCGATAACACCGGCTGGCTAAGCTACATTGCCAACATTCTCGCAGGTACGGATGAACATAAAGAGCTTGTTGATAATGCCCGTGCAAAAGTGACGGATTTACTTGAAGAAAAATGTAAACAGCCCGGCACCGCCGCTTCAGTGTTCGCATCTTTAGGCAATGTCTATAGGCAGCAACAGAATAACGAAGCGGCAATAGAGTATTACCGGCGTGCTCTGGCACTTGACTACAGCCAGGTCCACTGGCGGCTTACATTGGCAAGGCTGCTTGCCGATATGGGCCGTATATCCGAAGCAATGCACGAGGCAAGAATATGCCTGCGGCTCCGCCCGCAGTTAAAGGCAGCCAAAGAACTTATTGCCGACCTTTCGGTCCATCCCGCTGCTCTCAACAAAGAAATTAAATCGCCCTGATGCTTTTAATCAAAAAAAACAGATAAACCCGGATTTCAAGGAACTGAAAGCTAACCGCTGAACTTATGAATACTTATGTACTTGTATATCTCTGCTCGTGGCTGCTGGCGCTTCTGGTAACGCCGATAGTCATCAGGCTTGCACACAGGTTTAATGTGGTGGATTCTTCCGATATTCGCAAGGTCCACTCTAAGCCCGTTCCGCGCATCGGCGGTATCGCAGTCTTTGTGCCTATGATGGTCCTAACTGTATCCGTGCTGTTTCTGAACAATGACATCGGTGACAAATTCCACGGTATTCAGCCCAAAATCATCGTCCTGCTCAGTGCCGCTGCGTTTATGTTCCTTGTGGGCCTTATAGACGATATTAAAGGCCTTCGTGCAAGAGTCAAACTTCTCTGCCAGCTCGCCGCCGCAATTACCGTCTGTGCCTTTGGCATCAGAATAACCTGCATAACTGTCTCGGACTGGTTTACCCTTAACCTCGGCTGGTTCTCCTGGCCGTTAACCCTCTTCTGGATTGTGGGTGTTACTAACGCCGTAAATCTTATAGACGGTCTCGACGGCCTTGCCGCCGGCATTTCAGCCATCGCCTGTGGCGTAATGGTGGTACTTGCTTTGTATTTCGGTCAGCCCGTGATGGCGGTTATAATACTGTCCCTCCTGGGTGCTTTGACCGGTTTTTTGTTCTTTAATTTTAATCCCGCAAAGATATTTATGGGCGACTGCGGCAGCTTGTTTTTAGGGTTTACCCTGGCATCGGCAAGTGTAATGTGCGCCACAAAGTCGCACGCTATAGTGGGCCTTACATTACCAATCATTGCTTTGGGCATCCCTATTCTTGACACTCTCTTTTCTATGCTCCGCCGCTTCCTCGAACGAAGGTCTATGTTCTCGCCGGACCGCAACCATTTCCACCACCGGCTCCTTGCATTGGGCCTTCGCCAACGCCACGTGGTTATTGTAGCATATGCGGTTACGCTGCTCATCGCCGGCCTTGGAATGTTTATGATATTTACCCGTAACGCTCAGACTATAATAATTTTCATTTGCATTCTGTTTCTCCTTGTCCTGGCATTCAGGGTGGTAGGATCAGTTCAGTTGCGAAAGACAATAGCCGGCTTGAGACGAAAACACAGGATTTCTCACTTTATGAAGCAGGAAGTAGAGAATTTCGAGAAAGTCGGACTTCATTTCCGCCAGGTCAAAACCTTCGAGCAGTGGTGGCAGACGGTCTGCTTTGCTGCCGAGCAGATGGGCTTTGTAAGGGGCTGGTTACCTTTAACCAACCGTGATGGAACTAATAAAATATTAGCATGGGGGGAAAACGGCCCGTATAGACGCGTCTCTGACGCGGCTGGTAAAGATAAGGAGATTAGCCACGAAGACACGAAGCCACAAAGGGAATTGGATATAAATAAAAAACAAAAAAGTTCTTCGTGTCTTGGTGCCTTGGTGGCAGGAAATAATTACGATATCGTCAAAATGACTCTGCCTGTCCGTGACCGTCGTGCCGGCCCGCCACTGAATCTGGAAATTGAGGTTCACGCAAACGGCTCTCTCGAATCCGCGGGCCGGCGCATAGCGCTCTTTGGCCGGCTAATTGAAGAATACGGCATTGCAAATCTGCCGGCGGCCTCCCGAAAGGGATGCCTGACGGCTTTGCCGCAGAGCAGCGCCTAAAAGAAAGGCAGTGCCTAAAGTGAACTAAAGTGAGCTAAAGTGAGCTAAAGTGAGCTAAAGTGAGCTAAAGTTCAGGTTTTTTTCTTAATTTCCCCCTTTTTTTCTTAATAACAAAATCGATTTGATTATTGAATATTGAATATCAGGAAAAATCCAGCTGGATTTTTTGCTTCTACCGTTTTTTATAGTATGCTTTAAAAAATGAACATAAGAGAAAGTGCCTAAAAGAGAGGCAGTGCCTGAAGTTTGAAGTGTCTAAAGCAACGAAAAATCAAAATGCAAAAATCAAAATTAAGGAAGTCGTTGCCGCAAAGCGGCAACTCCACAATTTTGATATTTAATTTTTAATATTTGATTTACTTTAGCTCACTTTAGCTCATTTTAGGCACTATTTAAGAGGAGAAGAATGAAAACCGCACAAGAGACCCCTAATATCTCTCCCGAGCAAACCTGTCCCGAGCAAGGTCGAGGGAGTCAAAGGACAAAAACGAGTCTTCTTTTCGGCGAATCGCTCGTCTCTAAAGGTCTTTTAAGCCGTAGAGAATTAATCGAAGCGCTAAACGAACAGCAAGAGCACGGCGGCCGACTCGGCGAAGTATTGCTTCGACTGAAAATACTAAACGACGACGAGGTTACTCACGCCCTGGCTGAACATCTCTCAATAGAGCACGTCCATTTCGATGATATTACCAAAATAGATATGAACGTCGCCCGAATACTGCCTGAAAGTATCGCCAAGCGATTCTGCCTCGTAGCCATCGGCCAGATAGATAACAAGGTTACCATTGCGATGGCTGACCCGCTTAACGTTATCGCAATAGACACGGTCACACTGAAAATAAGGCGACAGATTGAAGTAGTAGTCGGCTCGCCTCATGAAATTTGCCAGGCAATAGAGGTGATTTATCACGGTTCTGACGTCGAAGAACAACATCTTCGTGACCTCGTAGAGACCGAAGTCGGCAAAGAAGAACAAGAAAGTGTATTTGTAGAAGACGCTGCAGAGGCGGATATCAGCAGCGAAGTAGCCGCAACAAAGCCGCCTGTGATTCGTTTTGTTGACTTGCTGCTAAGCCAGGCGGTCAAAAGCAGAGCAAGTGACATTCATATCGAGCCGCAGGAACGTTCTATGATAATTCGCATGCGAATTGATGGCGTGCTTTGGGATATGGTCCCACCGGCCAGAAAGATGCAGGCTGCGATAATTACCAGAATTAAGATTCTCTCAGAAATGGATATTGCCGAACGCAGGCTGCCCCAGGACGGCCGATTCAAAATGAAAGCTCCCGGCAGAGATATAGACGTCCGGGTATCGGTAATCCCAACAATATACGGCGAAAAAATGGTGATGCGAATCCTGGACACATCAGCAGTAAACCACGACTTAAATCAACTTGGGTTCGAACCTGAACTTCTTGAAGAGTTCAAAACCATATTGTCACAGCCGCACGGCATCATAGTCGTCACCGGTCCGACCGGCAGCGGTAAAAGTACCACATTATACTCGGCGCTAAGTTACCTGAAGGACCCGACTAAAAATATTACAACGGTCGAGGACCCCGTCGAATACCGTCTTGCGGGGATTAACCAGATTCAAGTCAAGCCGGAAATCGACCTCGACTTCGCATCATGCCTGCGAGCGATTTTGAGACAGGACCCGGACATAATTCTGATAGGCGAAATCAGGGACAAAGAAACGGTCGAAATTGCGATAAAAGCATCTTTGACCGGCCATCTGGTCCTGAGCACGTTCCACACCAACGACGCACCCAGTGCAATAAGCAGATTTATCTACATGGGGATTGAGCAGTATTTGCTGGCTTCTACACTCAATTTAATCGTTGCTCAGCGGCTGGTAAGAAAAATTTGTGACCGCTGTAAAGAGCCTCTAAAACTCAGTGAAGAAGTCCTCAAACGTTTGAAGATTGCCGGCGAGCAGGCCAGGGACGCTGTCTTTTACCACGGCCGCGGCTGTAAAGCCTGCGGAGGGACGGGCTACATGGGCAGATTGCCCGTATTTGAGTTCTTAGTTATGGACAACGATATACGCCAAAAGCTCATCGCCGGTGCAGGTGAGTCGCAAATAAGAGCGATGTCACGTCAAAAGGGCTATGGCGGGCTGCTTGAAAGCGGCATAAGTAAAATGCTGGCCGGCTTAACCACCGCCGAAGAGGTTCTTAGCGTAACATTTACGGAAAATGTAAAACCGTAATAGCCGGGAACAGCTCTTCCAGCTTCAAACCTGCCGAAGACGGCAAAAGCCACATCGTTCCCAAATAGTGAATTTGGGCAGATTGAATTTGGCACTTAGTAAAAGTTCGAGTATAATTTAAGTAAGCTCGCCGTGCTGTGCAGGTCGCAGCAGGCAAGCATAATCGGGGGGAAATCAAGTGGCGGAAAAGTACATACCTTTTTTAGTGGAATGCAACAATAGCTTTGACGGGTACTGGCGGTCTGGTACTGATTCGCCACATGCTCATATACTAAGTCCTAAAATAGCCCGATTCTGCTTCGCCTTTCGCCTTAACAAGAACTCTGACTCGCCGTGCTGTCGCACTGTCGCAGCAGGAGAAAATAAAGACTCCTGCAAAATGAGCGAATTTGCCGTTTTGAAAGCCGATTTTAACGTAATGTAAGGCGAAAAGGGCTTTTTATGGATAGAGCTTCTCTGTTGTGTTCGTTTTTGCTCTTTGAAAAGTCAATATTTCAGCACCGGTTAAATGTGTTAGCCAAGCTTTACAAAGCTGCAATTCAATTTTTACTAAACTCGAGGTTTTCAGACGCCGATGGTATGTGAAGCGTGAAGCGTATCTCGTGAAGCGTGAAGCAAAATACGAGATACGAGATACGAGATAAGGTTCGGTAAATGAAAAGTTATAAGTATATTGCTCGGGATTCATCGGGGGAGCGAAAACAAGGCCTCAGGCAGGCGGTTTCTTCAAACGATGTACTGGCTTACCTTCGTGAGCAAGGCCTCACACCTATCTCCATCAACGAGATATCTGCAGATACTAAGAAAACCCGACGTGTACACCAGCGCCAAAAACGCATCAAATCAGCAGAGTTGGCGGCGCTTTGCTGGCAGTTGACCACAATGGTAGAGGGAGGAATCCCTATTACCGCAGCTTTAGAGATCATCTCCGAAGACATAGAAAACTTACAACTTCAGCAAGTCCTGCAGCAGGTTTTGGAAAAAATGCAGAGAGGTGAGACTTTTTCGGGCAGTATTTCGGAATTTCCAAAGGTTTTCAACCGGCTGTCCTGTGCGATGATATTAGCCGGTGAAACCGGCGGTAATTTGTCAGAAGCATTGCGCAGACTGGCAGAGTATTTCGACAACCGCGATAAATTGGCGAAAAAAGTTAAGGGAGCAATGGCCTATCCGGCCTTTGTATTCATATTTATTATCCTGATAGTCATATTCATAATGACTTTTATCATTCCACGATTCCGCAACATATTTGACCAAATCGGCGGGGCCTTACCTGCCTTTACCCAGGCATTTATGGGATTTTACGATACGGTTTGCCACAATCTCATTTATATTATCGGCACCTTGATTTTCACAATAATTCTCGGAGTTTTTACTTCCAAAACCAAGAAAGGCCATTATCTATTTTGCAGAATCGCCCTTGCCCTGCCCCTGCTCGGCAAGATATTCAGTCAAGCTTTCATCGCGATGTTCTGCAAAACAATGTCAATATTACTTGCTTCGGGTGTTTCAGTGCTTGAGGTACTCGATATTCTTTCAGTAACGACCAATAACGATATTATAAAGGCGGCGATAACACAAACAAAAGAGCGTGTTGTCGAGGGTTCAAATATCTCTTTGAGTATGGCTGAATCCGGCTTTTTCCCTAATATGGTCGTCAAAATGGTACAAGTCGGCGAAGAAAGCGGTTCACTGTCGAAGGTGTTGGAAAGAACCAGCGACTATTATGAACGAAAGGTCGATTCTACGATAACAACCGTGATGGCTCTGCTTGAGCCAATAATGATTGTAACAGTTGGTGGGATTGTATTGGTAGTAGTTCTTGCACTGTATCTGCCGATTTTCTCAATGTCGGACGTAGCAAAGTAGCACAAGCAAATGGAAAAAAGAAAAACTGATATAGTCGCTAATAAATTTGGTCGATTGGTAATTTAGGTAATTGGAAGTAATGTTTGTTACCCGCTTTCGCGAGCACAAGTTTCGCAGGCACAAGTGCAATTTTAGGACATTTTTTAGGAGAGCTTAAAAATGGAAAGTAGAAAAGGTTTTACACTGATTGAGCTGATGGTCGTAATTCTCATCGTCGGCATTCTGGCTTCGGTGGCAATTCCGATGCTTCGCGGCCGAATCGACGCGGCCAAGTGGTCGGAAGGTAAGGCGATGATGGGCAGCATAGGGACCGCAATACGTGCTTACCAAGCTGAAAAAGGCCCTACCGGCAAAAAACCGACGACTCTTTTTGTTGGCAGTACCGGCTTGGGCTTTGCATCTGGTGACCTTACCGGCAACTACTTCGCGGACGCCGACTTCAGTTTCAGCGTAACCAAGATGGATCCACTGAAGTTCAAAGTTACCTGTAAGCCGGTTACTCAGCCAGACAGACCTACAAATCCTGTGTCGTACGTAC
>CAJVYK010000026.1 GCA_913009865.1 uncultured bacterium | reverse complement strand
AAGACGGCATACGAGATAAAGGAATGTGACTGGAGTTCAGACGTGTGCTCTTCCGATCTTGAAAAAATGCGCTTTTTAATCACAGCAGGCGGCACCCGTGAGTATATCGACCCTGTCCGTTTTATTTCCAATGCGAGCAGCGGCAGGATGGGCTTTGCACTTGCCCGCGCATCGCTCAAAGCCGGCCATAAGGTCACACTTATCAGCGCTTCTGACTTACAGCCGCCGGTTGGAGTAGAGTTTGTCGGCGTTGACACCGCCGCTGAGATGTTTGGCGCGGTTAAAAAATTCTTTGGTAAGTGTGATTGTTTGATTATGGCCGCCGCCGTAGCCGACTACACTCCTGTCAGGGTTGCCAAAACCAAAATCAAAAAGACCGGCCGGCCCCTTACCATAAAATTAAAACCAACAACCGACATTCTAAAATGGGCGGGACTAAATCGTCGCTCGTCGCCTGTCGCTCGTCGCTCGAAACAACTAATTGTGGGTTTTGCGCTCGAGGCTAAGGATTTGCGAAAAAATGCGGAGGAGAAGCTGAAAGAAAAGAATCTCGATATGATAATCGCCAACACCCCCGCCGCAATCGGCACCGATGTTGCTTCTGTTCAAATCAAAATCGCCGGCGGAAAATGGCTGAAACTGCCACAGTCAAACAAAACCACAATCGCCCAAAAAATTATCCACCTGATAGAAACGCCCTCACAATGAGACTCAGCGTAGAAGCCATCCCAAAACCTCATTTGGTCTGCAAATGGCTCTTTTGTCGTCTGGACAAAAGTCGGCCTGCATCGGAATAGTTATGACTATGCCTGCTTCGGCCTCCTTGCCAGACGCCGAAAGTTCTCATTTTCGTCATCAAAGCAGGTTTTGGGATGACTTCTAAGAGCCACCTTAATTGGCTCTGGTTTCACGCCAGTGCTCCTACTGCAAGAGATCCTGTAGGGTCCTGCCCTGCAGGATAGTTACATCTGAACAGTTTGATTTGGAAACCCGCTTTTCGGATTTCAGACAGGATATTTCTCCAGTGAGCGATGTAGCGTGTGGGCACATAATCACAACCACCAATGGTGCGAAAACCTTCGTATTCTCTGGCTTTTTCATAAGGCGCATATATTGTATGGTCTATAAGCTTTTGCCCTTCGCATGTATTCGAGAATATTTTTCGATCCACGGGAGCGCACATAGTCATGACGATAAAGAGTCCCCCCCTTTTCAGCAGACCAAAGGCGTTCTTCAAAAAGGTTTTTCGGTCTTCGGGCACGGTAATACAATGCAGGCAATGACCATCTGCTACCAAATCGAATTTCCCTGCTTTGTTGACGTTAAGCTTACAAATATCGCCTTGCCTAAATCGGATATTCAAGCCATTCGATTGCTCTCTGGCCATAGTAATAGCCGTTTTACTAACATCAACGCCCAACCCACTAAAACCTTTTTTGCAGACCCACTTGAGAATTGGCGCTGTTCCACAGCCAAGTTCGATTGCCTTTCCGCCTTTTTGTGTCCACGGCTGAGCAAGAACGTCAACTAAGAATCTTTTGGTGTCAATATCAATCTGTCGTCTCCTTCCGTGACTATTACTCCTGTACCTTTCATCCCAGGAACGGATACCTTCCTTTTTCATCTTTTGATATGCGATTTCATGTGCTTCGTATGGCTTTTTCATACACCCCCTTTTTGCAAGAAACTTCTCTGAGTTTGGCATATACATATAATAGTGAGATTTTCCTATCTCCAGGTCAGCTTGCAGAGCTTCGCGGAACTTCTTTGTCTGCCAACAATTTCGCTATATGGCAATGCAAGGTACCTGTCAATACTACTTAGCATTTTCATATATCATAATTTTACATACGCTATAGTTTTACACGTGCTATATCTCAATGCAAGGTAGCTGTCAATACTACTTATACCCCTTTTCGATAATTGTCAGCGACTATATTAAAATCACGACTCGCCAATTTCTGGTCATTGCCAACACCTTCGCTATATGGCAATGCAAGGTAGCTGTCAATGCTACTTATACCCTTTTTCGATAGAGTCTGTTTCATTTCTGATTGCCTGCCAGTAGGCGTTCATCTGGCATAGGGTATCTTTACCCTGCTGTGTAAGCTCGCAGGATTTCGCATAACTTAGCATAAACTTGCAGGACTTCGCAGAACTTCTTTGTCTGCTAACGATTTCGCTATATGGCAATGCAAGGTAGCTGTCAAGACCACTTATCCTTTTTCGATAGAGTCTGTTTCGTTTCTGATTGCCTGCCAGTAAGCGTTCATCTGGCATAGGGTATCTTTACCCTGCCGTGTAAGCTCGCAGGATTTCGCATAACTTAGCATAAACTTGCAGGACTTCGCAGAACTTCTTTGTCTGCTAACGATTTCGCTATATGGCAATGCAAGGTAGCTGTCAATACTACTTATACCCCTTTTCGATAGAGTCTGTTTCGTTTCTGATTGCCTGCCAGTAGGCGTTCATCTGGCATAGGGTATCTTTACCCTGCCGTGTAAGCTCGTAATATTTTCTTGGCGGCCCCTCCGGCGATTTCTGTGTGGAAGTCTTTACCAGCCCCTGGCGTTTTAATCTGCTCAGGATTGGATAAATGGTTCCTTCGCTGATAATCAGTCCTTCGATTTTCCGCAGTTTTCTTACAATCTCATATCCGTACATTCTTCTGTTTCGGATATCGTTTAATATGCAAAGCTCCAGCATCCCCTTACGGAGCTGATTAGTCCAATTATCAAAAAACCTGCTATTCACAATCGAAATACCCGTGAACGGTTATCACATATCATAATTTTACATACGCTATATTTTATATGCGCTGCAGTTTCCCGCACACTATATCTCAATGCAAGGTAACTGTCAATGCCACTTAGCGTTTTTCTCCAAAATTTTTTGGGATTCATAAGTTGTGGTGGATAGACGGTGGATAAGAAGATTACAAATGACGGCATCAGTTAAGTGAGATTTTTTTCGTTAGAAAAAGGCAAATTGCCAGCCGAAAATCAGTCCTCATCTCTTATTCCGAGGTCATATTTTGTTAATATGCTCTCGAAGTTGTAGCCGGCTTGCGTGATGCTCTCTTCAGCCCCCTGCTTACGGTCGATTACGCATACGATTTTTTTAACGGCTGCACCGGCCTCGGTAATAACTTTAGCCGCTTCGAGTACCTGTCCGCCGGTGGTGGCAATGTCCTCGACCAGCAAAACCACATCGCCGCTTTTTAAGACGCCTTCGACTAATTTGCCTGTGCCGTAACCTTTTTTACTGTTGCGAATGATTATCCAGTTTGTGTCGGCCTGCATAGCCGTAGCTGCTGCCAATGCCACGCCGCCTAATTCAGCGCCGGCTATCAAACTAACGTCGTCGGTAATGTATTTGGCGAACTCTTCGCCGAGAGCTTTTAGTATGTCCGGGCAGGTCTCGAACAGATATTTATCGAGATAGTATTTGCTTTTCTTTCCGCTGCGGAGTGTGAAATCACCTTCCAGGTAAGCGGTTTCTTTGATACGCTTTATCAGTTCTTCTCTGGTCATTTTTGTATTTTTTTACCGCAGAGGTCGCTGTCCTTGGGACTCCTGCACAGCATGCCTTACGGCATTACGGAGAGCACGCAGAGACTTTGAATATTGTCATTCCTGCGAAAGCAGGAATCTATATTTCATCCCTTTTATTCTTATCTTTTCTCTGCGCTCTTTGCGTTCTCTGCGGTTAATCTTTTTATACTTTAAGTTCGACTTTTCTGTTTAGTTCTTTTCGGTATTTTCTGCGGATTGGAGTTACGACATCCTTCAAAAATTCATCGACCTGCTGCTGCGCCCTGCCGACGTAACTTTTCGGGTTCAGGACAGTTTTGAAATCGACTTTACTAAAGGCAGCATCTGCTTTGAGCCGCTTAATCAAATCATTGCTCTTTCCGAATTTTTTCACCTGCTCTGCTGCGGCTTGCGAATGCCGTCTTATTTTTTCGTGCAGTTTTTGCCTGTCTCCGCCGGCCTTTACCGCCGCCATTAAGATATTTTCCGTAGCCATAAACGGCAGCTCCGCTGCAACACGATTTGCTATCACCTTCGGATAGACAACCAAGCCATCCATTATATTGATAAGGATTTCCAGAATTCCGTCAACAGCCAGAAACGTTTCCGGGATAACTATCCTTCTGTTGGCTGAATCATCGAGCGTTCTTTCGAGCCACTGCTCGGATGCCGTCATCTGAGGGCTGGAAGCCAGGCTCAATACAAATCTGCTAAGGGCCGTTACCCTCTCGCAGCGCATCGGGTTTCTTTTGTAGGCCATTGCCGATGAGCCGACCTGGGATTTTTCAAACGGCTCTTCAATCTCTTTTAGATTTGCAAGCAGTCGAACGTCGTTGCAAAATTTGTGGGCTGATTGTGCGATTGAAGCTAAGGTATTGACAATGAGGGCATCGATTTTTCGCTGATACGTCTGACCGGTAACGGCACAGATGTTTTTGAAGCCGAACGCATCGGCGACGGTTTTATCGAGTTGTTTGACCTTGTTATGATTCCCGTCAAACAGTGATAGAAAAGAGGCCTGCGTACCGGTAGTACCTTTGAGTCCCCTGAAGGGCAGTGTATCGAGTCGATGTTCGGCTTCCTGCAAATCCATTACAAACTCATAGCACCACAGCGTTGCCCTTTTGCCGATGGTGGTCAACTGCGCCGGCTGAAAATGCGTAAAGCCAAGTGCAGCTAACGAGCGGTGTTTTTTTGCAAATTTGCCCAACAGGTTTATCACCGCGGCTAATTTACCGGCTGTTACCTGCAGTGCTTCTCGCATAATTATCAAATCGGCGTTATCACCGACGAAGCAGCTCGTAGCGCCGAGGTGGATAATCGGCGCCGCTTTCGGCGCTGCGTCAGCGAAGGTATGGATATGGGCCATAACATCATGACGGAATTTCTTTTCATAGCGGGCAGCTTTCTTGAAATCAATATCGTCAAGATGCCCTGCCATTTCGTTTATCTGGTTTTGTTTTATATCGAGTCCCAGTTTTTTTTCTGCCTTTGCGAGCTGAAGCCACAGTCTTCGCCAGGTACTGAACTTTTTTTGAGCCCCGAAAAGTTCGGACATTCGTTTTGAGGCATTCCTTTCAACGAGTGGACTTACATATTTAGTTTTGAGTTTTGAGTTTTGAGTTTTGAGTTGTGAATATGCCATTTTTTACACTCTTTGAGATTCATTTGGTATTAAGTTTGTTCTGCCGTTCGGCTAATAGCCGCTCAATTTCCTCAATATCTTCATCAGCCAATTTCCAGTCTGCTGCTGGAGCAGTTTCTGCAATCTGTTCCGGCCTTCGTGCGCCGACAATAGCAGCGGTAATTTCGCTTCGGCGCAGTACCCAGCTGACCGCCAGTTGGGCTAAGGTCTTGCCGTTGCGTTCAGCGATACTGTGCAACTGCTCAACAAACTCTAAAGTGGCGCTGAACTGCGGCTCCTGGAAATCAGAACATCTTCTTCGATGGTCGTCCAGGGCCAGCCCTGCCAGCCGTTCCTGGCTGAATTTACCTGTAAGCAGACCTCTCTGCATAGGGCTGTACGCAATAACGCCGACATTATTTTCTGCGCAATATTCTAACAGTTCGTTTGCGGCCTGGCGATGAAGCATACTGTAGGGCGGCTGAAGCGAGGCAACGGGGCCGATTTTCTGTATGCGTTTGATTTGTTCGATATTAAAATTCGATACGCCGATATATCTCACCTTGCCTTCCTGGGCCAGTTTAGCCATTTCTTCCCAGGCCTGCTCGACGTCTTCTTCCGGCTGCGGCCAGTGTATCTGGTAGAGGTCTATTGTTTCTACGCCGATTCTTTTTAGACTGTCGCAGCATTCCCTGCGGATACTTTGGCTTTTGAGGCAGTTTACCTTTTGTTTTTGCCTGTCCCACAAAAGCCCGCATTTAGTTGCGATAAATGGTTTCTCACTGGTTTGTTTCAGAGCTTTGCCGAGAAGTTCCTCTGAATGTCCCAGGCCGTAGATGGGTGCGGTATCTATCCAGTTGATTCCTTCATCCAGGGCGTGCAGGATTGTGGCAATTGCCTGGTCGTCATCTTGCGGTCCCCAGCCGAATTGTCCCGGCCCGCCCATCGCCCAGGTTCCCAACCCAATGGTTGTTAGTTTCAAATCGGTATGCCCTAATTGTCTTGTCTGCATAATCGCACTCTCAGTGAGCTTGCCCCGTTCGCCCAATAGTTTATGAAGATTTTAGCTGTTTATCAATACTAATGCCCTTATTTATACTGTTATTTAGGTTTTTTATCGGCCAGTCCCATAAAAAGATAAAGTTTTTCGTTATTTTTTGCCGACTAAGACAGAAAGGAGTCTTTGGCTGTTTTTAGCATTGGTAAGAGTTTTCCATGTGTGTTGGGGGGCGTTTGGGATTCCGTAGCTGGAGAAAAGCGATGAGAATTATAGCGATTGTTAATCAAAAAGGTGGTTGCGGCAAGACAACCGTATCGATAAATCTGGCAAGTTCACTGGCCGAAGCTGGCCGAAAGACATTACTGGTGGATATGGATCCTCAGTCGCATTGCGCAGTTGGTCTTGCCGTACCCGAGGAGCAGATTGAGCAGAGCATCTACGATGTGCTGATAAGCAGGAGCAGAAATGAGCCGATAAAGCTGACCGAAATTCTCTGGCAGATTAGTGACAAGCTGGAGTTGGCGCCTGCCAGTATAGATTTATCCGCATTCGAGCAGCAGATGTCCGGCATTGCCGAGCGTCAGAGTTGTTTGAAAAATGTCTTAGCCGAGCTGGATGGCGAGTTTGACTATGCGATAATTGATTGTCCCCCCGCCGTGGGCCTATTGACCTTCAATGCACTAAGGGCGGCCACTGATGTCATTGTCCCTGTCGAGACCGGTTACTTTGCGCTGCACGGTCTCAGCAAGCAGCTTGAGACCCTCAGTGTACTCTGCGAGCGATACAGCCAGCAGGTGGAAGTTAGGGTATTAGCCAGTATGTATGATGTAAGAACGAAGATGGCCCGAGAGATTATGGGTGAATTGCGTACCCACTTCGCCGCCAAAATGTTCACTACTACAGTTAATTTCAATACCAAGCTCAAGGAGGCCTCCAGTTTTGGCCAGCCCATCAGCGAGTACGATCCTTCCAGCAAGGGCCATGTGGATTTTCGTTCGCTGGCTGAAGAGGTTATTGAGCTTGAGGCAAAGCAGCAGCGTCATCAGATTGTCAACTCCTTGTCCGGCCAGCTTGCGGCGATTAGCAGCACAGCCGATGAGCTGATGGCCGCAGCCAAGCCCGCTATAAGGGCTGTGCAGGCCCCCAAAACCGAAAAGCCGGAAAGAATAGCGGACAGTAGTAGCGTAGAGCGGGCAGAAAAGCTAAGTGCTAACGGGGATATCGACGCCCGGCTTTCCGACTATTACGGCGTCCGGCAGATAAACGATGCGATGGTTTTTGTAACGCTGTATCCGCGTGCTAAGAGTGTTCAGGTTGCCGGCGATTTCAATAATTGGCAGCCGTCAAAGACAGTAATGCATAAAGTGGGCAAAAGCGGTGTCTGGCAGACCAAGCTGAAGCTGCCTGCCGGCAGGTATCGTTATCGTCTGGTCGTGGACGGCCAGTGGCAGCAGGACCCCTACAACGAGCAGACCGAATCAAATCCGTTCGGCGGATTTAACTCAATCCTTAAAGTAAAATGACATAAATATTTAGTTGTAACAGGCCCCATCTTCGCATCGCAACGAAGTATAACCTTTTCTCGGACTGTACCTTGAAGATTAACACCATTTTTAAAAGTCAACGATTCATCATAGATGCCCTGCTTTATTTTTACCGTGTCTCCCGCCTGTGCCGCCATAATAGCTTCCTGAATTGTCTTATACTCATCTGGCACAATGAGTGTTTTGGAGTTCTGTGAACTACCGATAGAGACCAAAACCATTATCGCAACTGCTATGAAAACGATTGTCTTTTTAGAATTTTCCATACTCTTGACCTTGCGTATTCCCAATTCTCTCCATACCATTTTCAAACCACACACTACCCAACCCGCAATTTCTTTCAATTAAATAATACTGTCGAACCTCTGTGCTCTCTGTGTTCTCTGTGGCCAATTTTTCTTTGTATTTTTTGTGCCTAAAAAATCGGTGTTAATCAGTGTAAATCTGTGTCTTAATTTCTTGTTTTGAATTTTATATTTTGGTAATTCGAATTTGTTTAGCCTGTCCTGCGGAGATTTAGTGCTTAGAATTTAGGATTTTTTTACGAGATACGCTTCACGAGATACGCTTCTTACTGACCATTTGATGGGCCAGGCGGGTTGGTTCGGGCAGACGGTATTTAACCGCACAGGCGAGGGTGATTTTAATCGCATCTTCAAGCAGGCATTTATTACCAACCGAAACAAAAACCGGCTTTACATTTGTGCGTGTTCTAACTACGGCTCCTATAATTTCATCTCTGTCTCTCAACAAACAGTATGCACCTTTTTCCAACGGCGGTTCTTCAAAACAGCCGGTCAGTCTGCTTTTTGCACAGCCGATAGTCGGCTTATCGAAAAACAGGCCCAGATGTGCCGCCAAGCCGAGTCGGCGGGGATGAGCGATGCCCTGGCCGTCGATAAGAAATAAGTCCGGCTCGATTTTGAGTTTCTCGACAGCGGCAATACAGGCAGGCGCTTCGCGAAAAGAAAGCAGGCCGGGAATATAAGGAAAGTTGAGTTTTCCGACAGAGTTTTTTATTTCGACAACCTCGAAGCCTGCCCTGAGCGAAGCCGAAGGGCCAGACAACTTTAGCACTCCGTCAGGAGTCCCTAGGACTACAACACAGGCGATAATTCTTTTCTTGTCCGAACTTAGAGCGCAATCCAGGCCGGCGATTAGTTTCGGTGGTTTTTTCAACGGCTTAAATTGCACCTTGCAGGCAAGGCGTTTTTGTAACTGAGCGGCCTGCGAGTAAGACAGATTCCAACTGTGTAACTTATTTATCTTCATAATAGCTTGGCAGATAAAAGGATAAAATCCCGAAAGTTTACGGTTCCATTATTATTCAAATCCCCTGGAAATGCCCGATACCAAACCGCAGTTCTCAACTCGTTGTGCTCGGTCAAAATGACAACCTGGAGTTTGAAATTAATTGCATGAGGTTGTAATTGAATTGCATTTTAGCCAATTCGCAGCCATCTTTGCGAAATCAGCAAAATCAACCTCGCCGTCACTGCTAATGTCGGCAGTGTAGCACCCTTCGCATTTTGGATTCAGCCATTGTATTGCAAATTTCATAAGGTCCTCTGTATCCACATCACAATCACCGTCAGCATCGCCTTGCAATTTTTCAGTACAGAAGGGTGCTTCTAAGGTTACTGTTGCGTTTTGGATGATGACGTCATCTACCGGCACATAGTCTATTTGGTCAACTACGTTGACTCCGGCGATAGCATTGACAACATCCATTCCGCTTATCACCTGGCCAAACACACAATAGCCGACTTTGTAATATGCGTTGTTTTGGTTATCGTAGGCAATTGCGCCATAGTCCAGATCTAGATTGTCCACGTGGTTTATAAAAAATTCAGATGTTGCTGAATGTGGTTCAGAAGTTCTGGCCATTGCGATGGTGCCGAGTAGATTTGAAAGACCATTTGAGCTTTCATTTTTTATTGGCGGGCCTGATGTTTTTTTGACCATATTGGTGTCGTAACCTCCGCCCTGAATCATAAAGCCGCTTATAACACGGTGGAAAATCAGGCCGTCATAAAAACCGCTCCGGGCATAATTGATAAAATTGCTAACTGTGATGGGGGCCTTGTCTGGATAAAGCTCTAAAACGATGTTTCCGCTGACAGCTCCGGTTACCTGAATAGTAACCTGCGGATTGGCCGCGAACGTATCGATTGTGACAGCCGGTAAAACCAGCAATAACAAACATAAAGCAATTCTTTTCATCACCCGTGTTTCATCCCCCCATAAGACTATTTAAAACAATATCTTACGATAATCGTCCATCTAAGTCAAGAAAAATGATAACAACCACCGGAAACCATTCGGAAAGTCTAAAAAAAGTTGAAAAAATTTCATTTTTTTCGTGAGATTTTGTTACAATTATCGGTTTGTGTTAATGCCGATTTTTCGCAGAAGCGATACTTGTACCGGTAGAAGAATTATATGGCAAAGCGAGTTGAAAAAGAGATTAGAATTACAGGGGCGGCTGAGCACAATCTCAAAAATATCAATCTGAGTATTCCGCGCGATAAAATGGTGGTAATTACCGGCATAAGCGGTTCAGGCAAAAGCTCGCTGGCTTTCGATACTATTTATGCCGAAGGGCGAAGAAAGTATGTCGAATCGCTCAGCGCTTATGCCCGACAATTCCTCGAACAAATGCAAAAACCGGCGGTGGGCAATATTACAGGTCTGCCGCCTACTATTGCAATTGAGCAGCGAAGTGCGGGCAGTAATCCCCGCTCTACGGTGGCTACGACCACCGAAATTTATGATTATTTCAGATTGCTCTTCGCCCGTGCAGGCCAGCCGCACTGCTGGGTATGCGGCAGAGAAATTACCAGCCAGCACTCTTCACAGATAGTAGAGTCGATACTTTCTCGGCCGGAAGGTACGAAAATCCAGATTTGTGCCCCGTTGGTTCACGGTAAAAAAGGTGAGCACAGAGACGTTTTGGCCAATATACAACGTGAAGGCTTTGTGCGTGTGCGAATTGACGGAACAGTTTACGATTTGAAGAATGTCCCGCTTTTGAACAAGAACAAAAAGCACAATATCGCAGCCGTTGTCGATAGGTTGATTATTAAAGATGCGGTGCATATCCGATTAGCTGATTCGGTGGAGACGGCGTTGAAATTGGCTGATGGGCTGCTTTTGGTGCTGGTGCAGGAAAAGATAGCGGATAGCGTAGAGCGGATAGCGGATAGAAAAGGAAAACTAAACGCTAGCTCTGCCACAGGTAAACGCCATACGCTAAACGCTGACTGGAAAGAGGTTATATATAGCGAAAAGTTTGCCTGTCCGAAGCATCCTAAGAGCAGTCTCGAAGAGCTATCGCCGCGCCTCTTTAGCTTTAACAGCCCTTACGGCGCCTGCAAAAGCTGCGATGGGTTAGGGACAATTCTGGAATTTGACCCTGACTTTATTGTGCCGGACAAAACCGTATCGCTGGAAAACGGCGCTATCGACGCCTGGCGCAAGGGCGGTAAGAGAATGAATATTTTCTATAACCGGCTGATTAAAAGATTCTGCGCTAAATTGGGCGTCAGTAAATCGATTCCGTTTGAGCGGATACCGGCAGAGATAAAAAGGATTCTGATGTACGGAACGACTGCGGCTGACGAGCAGAAATACGGCCTGAGCTTCGAGGGGGTTATCCCGAACCTTACCCGGCGATGGAAGGCGACCAGCAGTGAATATGTTAAGGCCAGATTGCACAGCTACTTCGGAGAGCTGCCCTGCCAAAGCTGCAAAGGCGCCCGGCTTCGGCCTGAGGCGGTCGCCGTAACCGTAGGGGGTAAAAATATACATCAATTGACCTCGTTGAGCATTGAAGAGGCACAGAGATTTTTCAATAAATTGAAATTGGACGAAGAAAAATCCGTGATAGCCGCCCAGATATTGAAGGAGATAAAGGCCCGGCTGAAATTTATGGTCGATGTCGGGCTTGGGTATTTGACGCTGGACAGAAAGAGCAGCACTCTTTCCGGCGGTGAGGCACAGCGGATTCGCCTTGCTACGCAGGTCGGCAGCGGTCTGGTCGGGGTCTGTTACGTTCTTGACGAGCCGACAATAGGGCTGCACAAGCGCGATAACGACCGATTGTTAGGCATACTGCGGCGGCTGAAGCGAATAGGTAATACAGTTATAGTGGTCGAGCACGATGAAGATGTTATCAAAAGCGCCGACCATATTATCGACATCGGCCCGGCGGCTGGTGCGCACGGCGGCGAAGTTGTTGTACAGGGCGGTTACGAGACGATAGCCGGCTGCGCTAAGTCCTTGACAGGGCAGTATCTGAGCGGCAAAAAGAGGATAGATATGCCGGTTCAAAGGCGTAAATATAATCTGAGAAAGTGCATCGAAGTCAAAGGGGCTGCGGAGAATAACCTTAAAAATATCGATGTGAAATTTCCACTCGGCGTATTTATCTGTGTGACCGGCGTTTCCGGCTCCGGCAAAAGCACTCTGATAAGCCAGATTCTATTGAGAGCTTTGAAACGCCGGCTCTACAGCTCCCGCGAAAAACCGGGCACACACAAAACGGTTCTTGGCGTTTCACAAATTGATAAAGTTATAGAGATAGACCAGTCGCCGATAGGAAAGACGCCGCGGAGCAATCCGGCGACGTACACCGGCGTCTTTGACGTGATAAGAAAACTATTTTCGATGACGCGGGAGTCGAAGATTCGGGGATTTGCCCCAGGCCGATTCAGCTTCAATGTCAAAGGCGGACGATGTGAATACTGCAAGGGACAGGGCACCAAGAAAATCGAGATGCACTTTTTGCCTGATGTTTATGTTACCTGTCAGCAGTGCAAAGGCACAAGATACAATCCTGAGACGCTGCAGGTTACCTACAAGGGCAAAAGTATCACGGATGTGCTCGATATGAGAATTGAAGATGCGCTTGGCTTTTTTGCGAATTTCCCGACGATTGTGCGTTTCCTGAGGACACTCAATGATGTTGGTTTGGGCTATATGAAACTGGGCCAGCCGTCAACGACGCTTTCCGGCGGGGAGGCACAGCGGATAAAGCTGGCCTCCGAACTGGGCAAAGCCGCTACGGGGCATACTTTGTATCTGCTTGATGAGCCGACGACGGGGCTGCACTTTGCCGATATTCATAACCTCTTAAATGTCTTGCAGCGATTGACTGATTGCGGTAATACCGTTGCGGTGATAGAGCATAATCTTGACGTTATCAAGATGGCGGACTATATAATAGACCTCGGTCCCGAGGGCGGCCAGGAAGGCGGGCAGGTCGTTGCCGCAGGTCCGCCGGAGGAAATTATCAAAAACAAAAAGAGCTATACGGCAAAGTATTTGAAAGACAAACTAAAAGTACCTAAAAGACAGTGAGCTAAAGTGGAAATCAAATATACCTATACCTAAGGCACAGGTGGCATAAATTAAAAATTAAATATCAAAATTGTGGAGTCCCTCAGGGACGACTTCCTTAATTTTGATTTTTGCATTTTGATTTTTTATTTTTCTTTGCATTAGACACTTTAGTACATCTGATTTCTGACTTATGCGAGATACGAAATACGAATTATGATTGTTCAGACACTTAAATGGATTGGCGGGGTTGACGGCTTTTTAGAGCTTATCGACCAGCGGCGGCTGCCCGCCGAATTGGTTAGGTTGCAGTGCGCCGATATTGGGCAACTTTATGAAGCGATAAAAACGCTCGCAGTGCGGGGTGCTCCGGCTATCGGGGTTGCAGCCGGCTACGGGTTGTCTCTGGCGATGCAGCAGCTTAAGCCATCCGCTGACACGGCGGAGGCAATTGCGCATCTCGAAAAGTCCGCCGAGTATCTGGCGCAGAGTCGTCCGACGGCGGTGAATCTGTTCTGGGCACTGGAGAGAGTTAAAAACCACGCTCAGACTTTTGTCAGTGAAAATCAAAACGCAACGCAAACATCCCTGCGAGAAGCAGTTTTGGCCGAGGCGAACGGTATATACGCCGAAGATGTTGATATGTGCCGGCGGATTGGGGAAAACGGTCAGAAGTTTATCAAGAATGGGGCTGGTATTTTGACGCATTGCAACGCAGGGGCGCTGGCGACCGCAGGGCAGGGGACGGCTTTGTCGGTGATGTTTGAAGCACAGAGAAAGGGAAAAAAATTTAAGGTTTATGCCGACGAGACCCGCCCATTATTGCAGGGCGCTCGATTGACGGCCTGGGAATTGAAACAAGCGGGTATTGATGTTGTGCTAATATGCGATAATATGGCGGCTTACCTGATGAAGCAGGGACAAATCAGCGCTGTGATAACCGGAGCAGACCGAATTGCAGCAAATGGTGATGCGGCAAATAAGATTGGCACTTACGGCTTGAGTATTCTCGCTGGAAACCACAGCATACCTTTTTATATCGCTGCACCGTCAAGCACATTCGATTTGAGTATAAAAAACGGCAGCCAGATACCTATCGAGCAGAGAGACGCTGATGAAGTGAGGTTTTTTGGTGATAGAAAGATTGCACCGGACGGAGTTGATATTTACAATCCGGCTTTCGATGTTACAGACGCAGAAAATATCACAGCAATCATCACCGAAAAAGGCGTGATAGAAAAACCCAATACAACTAAAATCGTTGAGCATTTACACCATTAGAGATAACAGGCAATCTCAAAAGCAGCGAATGGTTAATCTACAGCGATGACTTCCTTGACTTCCGGGATTCTTTCCTTCATTAGCTGTTCAACGCCGTTTTTCATTGTCATTTTAGCGCCGGGGCAGCCGCTGCAGGCCCCCTGCAGGCGTACCCTGACAGTGTTATCTTCGTCTATGCCTGCCAGTTCGATATCGCCGCCATGGCCTTGAAGCATCGGCCGAATGACCTCAATCATATCTTTGACCTTTTCTTTGAAGCTCTGTTCCGTGTCAGTATCACTACAGCCGCATTTATCACACATAAACAATCTCCTACAGGTTCATTTTCAGCGGTTATTATACTCAAACTGACCGATGGTCAGTTTGAAAAATCAAAAATCAAAGATACCTATGGCATAAATTAAAAATCAAAATTGCGGAATCCCGACGAAGTCGGGATGGCTTTTTGATTATTTTTTGTTTTACGGAACACATTATTAAATAATGAGTTATACCAATTTTGGGCCGTAAATCGGTCAGTTTGAATTATTATATCAACAATTTAATTTCAGGCCAGCTATTTTTGTGGATTTGGTTGAAAAGCACCTTTATTCGGCTCAAAAGGGCTGAAAAATAGTTACAGGTAGTTGTGCAATTTGCCGAAAATAAATTATTGACAAACACCGATTGGTTTTTGTACAATGTTATCGTATTTGTATGAAAACATATAAATACGAACCTGAGACCCCGCCGTTTTGCTTCGCGAAAACGAGGCAGCGGGGGTTACGGGATTACAGCAGGGCTTTGAACCTTCGGATGGTTCGGTCGCTTTTCTGACGAAAGTGATTGGCTTGCCGGAGCGGCCCAGCGGAGCTGTAATTGACCGGAATAGTTATTAGCGGATAGAAGATAGCGTTTAGCGGATAGAAAAAGAAAAACTATACCCTAAACGCTATATGCTAAACGCTATATTTGTCAGGAAAGGGACAAAGAAGATGAAGTCCAAACCTCGCTCGCCGGCTGATTCAGCTGGCCAATCCTCTGTTAAAACCGGCGCCCAGATTATCGTCGATACGCTTATCGAGCGGGGTGTCGATACACTATTCGGCTATACCGGCGGTGTGGTGCTGCCTTTGTTTGACAAACTCTACGATGCGCCGATTAATATTATAATTCCACGCCACGAACAGGGCGGCTGTCATATGGCTGATGCATACGCCAGGGCCAGCGGTAAAGTCGGCGTTGTTATCGCCACCAGCGGTCCCGGCGCTTGCAATCTGGTTACCGGCCTTGCTACGGCGATGATGGATTCGGTGCCGATAGTTGCTCTGACCGGACAGGTCCGCACCGACCTTATCGGAAATGACGCATTTCAGGAGGCCGACATTACCGGCATTACACGGCCGGTTACAAAATACAACTGTATTGTCAAAGAAGTTAAGGACCTGGCGCGCACTATACGCGAGGCTTTTCACATCGCTTCGACCGGCCGGCCGGGGCCGGTACTGATTGATATACCCGTTGACGTTGCAATCGCTGACTGTAAGACGGACGGCCCGGTCAATATGGAACTGGCCGGCTATCGGGTCCGGACCAAAGGCAACGCCAGGCAAATATCAGTTGCCGCCAAAGCGATAAACAAGGCCAAACAGCCGGTACTTTACGTAGGCGGCGGCGTTATTATAGCAAACGCAAGTGAGCAGCTAAGGGCATTAGCCGAAAAAGCGCATCTGCCGGTAACAATGACACTTTTAGGGTTAGGCAGTTACGACCAGAGCAAAGCAGAATCACTCGATATGCTCGGAATGCACGGAGCGGCTTATGCTAATTATGCGGTACAGGAAGCTGACTTGTTGATTGCTGTTGGTTCCCGATTTGACGATAGAGTTACCGGTAAGGTCAACACCTTTGCTCCTAACGCCAAAATAATCCATATCGATATCG
>CAJVYK010000025.1 GCA_913009865.1 uncultured bacterium | reverse complement strand
TTAGTGAATGTAAAATATCACCGCAGGATAACAGCGAGTTCAAATCGATAACAGTTGTTTTTTGCTGTAACATTATATAGTTAAAATAGTTATAAAAATATTATTAAAAGTTAACCGGACAGTACTGGATTATTAATTGGAAAATCCAAAACAAGACAATTTAGCGCATAATAAGTTATACTCCGGAATTGTTCGACATTTGGGTGATTTACCTGATGGAGCGATCATCAACGAAGAAGCACTGGCCCAAATGTTTGGCAGATGCCAGGTTTCCATAAAAAGAGCAATTCAAAGGGGTGAGTTGCCTCCACCAGTTAAATTGCTGGGTATGCCAGTGTGGACTACGGAAAAAATACTGACACATATCAATAAAAGACTGGATTTGGCTAAAAAGGAAGAAGAAAAAACACGAAAAAAATTTGAAGATTTTGATATATGAGTTGCGCTTTGATCAGGGACGCGCTATACTATTTTGAGATGGCCGAATTTTTCAAATAAAATGTGAGGTAATCAATGGCAGGTATTAGAAAAAAACCAAAATCTAGCGGAAAATACCAAGGTTGGTTTATAGATTATAAAGGTGACCGAAAATTCTTTGCTGGTACCAAAAGAAAATCTGAAACCCTTAGAATGGCCGAGAAATTTGAGGACGACCATCGACAAGTCCGTTTGGGGTACAGACCCATTCCCAAGAAAGCTGATAAATACAAAAATAAGCATATTACAATTATTTCAGACGAGTATCTTGCTTGGGGAAAGTCACAAGGTGGCCGAGGTGGAAAGCCCTGGGGCAAAGAGCACTTAAAAAAAAGAACATCACATCTCAAATGGTGGGAAGAAAAGTTAAGCTTAGAAGTAATGGCTGACCTGGATGGAATTCTTGCAAGGGTTGAAGATATTTTGCGTGAACTCCAGCTACAAAACAAAAGCGGCAAAACTCTTCAGAATTATGCCGAGACTTTAAACAGCTTTTGCTCTTGGTGCATCAAACGTGGCTATTTGGGAACAAATCCATTACACGACCTTGCACCGTTTGATACAACGCCAATTACTATCCGCAGGGCTATGACAGAAATCGAAATCGTGGAATTATTTCAGGCTGCACCGCTGGAAAGAAAATTTTTGTATGCGGTTGCCTTTACAACAGGGCTGCGAGCTGGTGAACTTCGTTCGTTGACCGAAAATCATATAGATGTAGAAAACTGTGGATTAATATTGAATGCTGAATGGACAAAAAACAGAAAACCTGGCCTCCAACCACTTCCTGCATCGCTGTTAGGGAATTTACAGAAATTTGCCAGGGAAAAAATTGCAGGCAAACTATACGAAAAATTCTACAAAAATTTTGAAGGGATTGATTTGCCAGAAAATCCCTTGTTATATGTTCCAAGCCATCCTGCTCGGGAGATGGACAAAGATCTTAAAATTGCCGGTATCCACAAAACGACATCGGCAGGCAAACTCGACTTTCACGCTTGCAGGGTCGCCTTTATCAGCTATATCTTGGAAGCAGGAGCAACCGTCAAAGAAGCACAGGTTTTAGCCCGTCATTCTACGCCGGATTTGACCCTTAATACCTATGCCCGAGCCAATGATAGCAGGCTGGCTGCTCTAACTGAGATGGTTGCTGGAAGACTGTTGTTTAAATCTAATTCGCAAGCTCTTTTAACTGAGGATGTGGTCGATAATAGCCCGGATTTTAGCACCAAAACATACCAGCCAAACCATCACCTACCAGAGAAAATGCACCAAAAGTGTGCCCTATGTGTGCCCAAGGGTGAATCCTTGCCCTTGCCAGAAAACTGTAAGCTGCTTATTAATAACAACTTACAGCACTTTCGGGGCAATGGAGGCGGGGGGATTCGAACCCCCGTCCCGAGATGTTTCAAGACAAGCGTCTACATGTTTAGTCGTTTAATTGTTTTTTCGCCTTACTAAAAACCAAACGACAAGCTCTTAGCTCGGCTATTTCGGTGTTTCTCGCTAAAGCCGGCCCGAACAACCGGCTCAGCCAGCCCGCTTTTTGACGCCCTTACCAAACTCGCAGGCCTTAGTCAGGCAGGACGAGCTGCTAAATTAAGCAGCCATGCGCAACTGTGAGTTGCCAATTAAACTTTGTTGCCGGGTGATTAACCAGGCCAACCGGCGTCCTGGACATGCAACTTGGCTCTCCGCCATCCGGTCGAAGCCATTCGCCCCCGTATTCACTTTTCAAAAATCAAACTCTCTGAGCAAAATGCCCCACAGTTTTAGCTGAACAATATGAACTTTATTTTTTAGAGACAGTTTTCTTTGTCACTTTTTTCTTTGCTACCTTTTGTTTGGTAGTTTTCTTTTTCGGCGGTTCCACAATTCTAAAGACTGGAATTGACAGTGCAGGTAAACCCATTCGGACAATGGTATTCTGTACAAATTCACGCCAGTATGGCCACGCATTATAAATGCCATTTAAATTCGCAAATTGCTCAAATCCTTTCTGAGTTAGCCCTTCAAAGTTTTCTATTTTGTAAGCTAAAAGAAAAGAAGCATCGATAAGAATAACTGGTTTTTGAGCTTTACTTTCAGTAAAAGCTTCAAAGTGGAATTTGGCGATGACAATAATATAGCCATTTTTTTTGTCAACTTCTACTTCAGTTGAATAGTTGATATTGAATGTTTTTTTGCCCCGTGCGGCCTCTGGTGCCTGATCACATTTGCAGTTTATTAACCGCACATCTTTTAATTGTACTCTGTCAGAGACCAATAGACCAGCATCAAGCTTATTTTCTCTTTTCACAACCTTAGTTTTTGCCTTTTTCTTCGCCATGATTTAAGCTGCCGGATATAACGCTTTTTGTGCCCTTTCGTTAATTTGTCGATATTCAACCCGTTTTATTGTGAGGGCTGCCACCGGGGCCCATGGATTAGAAGTGGTGCTCTCGAGTATATTGTCAATATCAAGTGGAACAGCGGACACTGCGAGCTTCGAACCAAGTGAATACAGAAGATCGGCTATAGTTGTGAGTTGCATATTGTGGTCGCCGCTTAGGAGTTGCGTTATATTGCTCTTGCTAACACCTGCGAGTCTTGACAACTCTGCCTTATTAACCCCTTTTTCTTCCATGACTTGGCTGATGGCCTCTGTAACTTCAAATATTAAATCCTCACGAAAGTAAAGTTTTTTACCTTCATCATCAGACATAAGTTTTTCTATAAATGTTTTGGCCATATCAGGGACTCCCTATTATCGTTATTGCGATAATAATGATATATGTTCCTTCATTATGTCTTCGGCACGTTCAATCTGTCTTTGAGGTGTTTTGCCCGTTTCCTTGTTAAAGCCGTGTGTAAGTAACCAAGTTTTTCTTAACTGGAAACATAAAATCCGAACTTTAGGATAAATTTTAAACTCGTATATTTTCCCACTTTTTCCGCCAAGCTTCCTGAATCTTTCGATATTGAGACTTATTCCATTTGCGATATAATTAAAAGACTTCGCCAGTTTTGCCCAATCTGATTTTCCCAAATCCTCAATGAAATCCTTGGCTGGCCTACTGCTATTTGCTCGACGAGCATAAGCCACTATAGCACAAGATCTTTTAACCAACGGATCGTTCCTAAAGTCTATTACGGCTTTATTCGTCATTTGTTTGCCAATAGTTTACTCATAACTTAACTTTTTGTCAAGGTCAATACCATTTTAAAAAAACAAAACATACTTAAGAATTTGCATATTATTCAAAAAACCGGCAGTAATGCCTGTATATAGTGGGTCAAACCACAAAACCTACTATATATACGGACATTTTACAATTTGCAGATTTTCAAATAATTTTAACAAAAATCTGTGAGATTTCTGATTACCAGAAGCAGTATTCAGGAAAATCTGTTTTATTATAACTCAATTTGTGTCTGAGAGCAATAATTGATTGACGATTTTGACAGTCCTGTTTACCGGTTTATTATAATTTACTCACAAATAGGTCTTGCAGGCCAAACTGTATGCCATAGTAGGTCATTTTATTACGTTAAACCACAATAAATTTTGTTGTAAGCTGATTGTGCCGAAATATAATCAGCGATTGCTTACCGGCTAAAACGGAGTAACTTTCAATGTCCAAAATATCTCTGGACCTCACAGGAGAATGGGAATTTAAGCAATACCCGCTTTCTGCCCGTCGAATGCGTGATTTGGATTCTTCCGACTGGCAGCAAACCAGCGTTCCCTGCTCGATTTTCAATAGCTTAATCACAGCCGGCCAAATAAAACAGAGCGATATTAATGCTCATCCCGAGAATTTTTCCTGGGTCAGCGAAAAACCCTGGATATACAGAAAGTTTTTCGACGCCCCAGCCGACCTGCTCGACTGCGATAGCGTTGACTTAGTCTTCGATGGCCTGGATACGATAGCCAGTATTTGGCTCAACGACAAGCTCATCGGCAGAACAAACAATATGTTCATCCCATTCCGATTTGATGTGAAGCGGTTTTTGAAGCCGCGAGACAATTCATTACTGGTCAAATTCGAGCCTCCGGTCCAATATGCCCAAAAGTTAATGGACCGATACACCTCGTTTAGTGAATCGGACTTTAGAAATCCGTATCGTGTTTACATAAGAAAGGCCCAGTACCAATTTGGCTGGGATTTCTGTCCTTCGTTGCCCGGCTGTGGAATTTGGCGTCCCGTCCGTCTTGAAGGCATTGAAAAGGCCAGCTTCGCTGACCTGCACATTCGAACAGTGGACTGTAATCAGCATTATGCTGATATCAAAATCGCTGTAAAGCTGGACACTGTAACAAGAGAGGAATTTCTTTGCAGGCTGACTTTATCTGGCGGCGACGAAATAACCGAGCACAACTTGATTTTCAATCCCGGTGAAGATTTTCATTCGACGGTAATTCGTATCGAAAAGCCGGCTCTTTGGTGGCCGGTCGGCTACGGCGCACAGCATCTTTACGAACTTGCGGTTCAACTGCTAAATGGTGACGAAGTTATAGACCAAACACGAAAAAGATTCGGGATAAGAACTGTAAAGCTCAATCACTCTCCGGACGAACCCGGTCCTCGGGCCAGGCGAAGGGATGGTGGAAAATTCCGGTTTGAAATAAATGGCCAACCCATTTTCGCTAAGGGTGCGAACTGGGTTCCTGCCTCCATATTTGCCGGCTCGGTTACCGGCAGCGATTATCAAAAACTCCTGTACGCCGCAGCCGACTCCAATATAAATATGCTTCGTGTATGGGGCGGCGGCTACTATGAAACAGACGAATTTTACGAGCTTTGCGACCGGCTTGGAATAATGGTTTGGCAGGATTTTATGTTCGCCTGCGCCTACTACCCCGACCGACAATGGTTCCTGGAGGAAGTTAACAAGGAAGCATCCATAATTATAAAGCGGCTTCGCAATCACCCCTGCTTGGCTCTATGGTGCGGCAATAACGAAATTGACTGGATGCACAACACCGGCAGATTTGGCAGGAGCAAAAAATTCTATGGCAGAGCAATTTACCACCAACTGCTGCCGCAGCTTATTGTCGAATTGGACCCCGACACCGATTACATTCCGACGACACCACTGCAGATAACGGATAGTGCAGAGGGGATACCTGTGGCAGAGCTAGCGGGTAGAAATAGAAAAAGAGAATCAAACGCTAAACGCTCCGCGTCTTATGCCACCGAACACCAATGGGGCATTTGGTCGGGTCATCAGCCGGTTCGTCAATACCTTTGTCCGCCTCAGAACATCCCCCTGTTTGTTGCAGAATTCGGCCTACAGTCACCGCCCTGTATAGAAACCGTCAAAAATTTTTGTTCCGCTGACCGGCTACACATTGGCAGCTTCTCAATCGAAAAACACAACTATCAATTAGACGGCAATAGTCGTTTATATCGTTACATTGGCGACTTGTTTGGCACTGCCGAAAATCTTGAGCAGTTTGTTTATCTCTCACAAATCACACATGCTCGTGCCGTAAAAGCATACGTCGAACATTTAAGGGCGCACAATTTTAGAAACAGCGGCGTATTATTTTGGCAGTTTAACGATTGCTGCCCTGCAATAAGCTGGTCAGCGATGGACTATATGAAAAAACCGAAAGCGCTCTATTATTACGCAAAACGTTTTTTTTCAAATCTCTTGATTGCGGTTGTACCTGAGCTGAGGAAAGTGCGAGCCGGCTTATCACCGGAATTGCAGTCGATTAGTATTACCGCGATAAACGACAGCAATCAGCCCCTGACTGCTACGTTAAATTGCCGACTGATTGATTTATTTGGCCATTTACTTGACCAGGTTGCACTTCCCATTGCGATTGCACCGTTTAGCACATCGGCCCCGCTGAAACTTCCAAAAGCGATTATTTTTCCTGCTGACCCGGACAAATCCGCCTTACATCTTGTGATGGACATGGACGGCAAAAAAAACGCAGAGAATCTCTTTTTTTACCTCCCCGACAAATATATCGATTGGCCCCAAGCACAAATAAGCAAGCGCTTCTCCCAAATAACTGAGAAGCAATGGAAGCTCGGACTAAAATCAAATGTGATCGCAAAGGATGTGCAAATCAGCACTACTATACCTTCGCAATTCAGCGACAATTTTATAGATTTAATACCCCAGGATGAATTTGAGATAACGATTGACTGTGAACAGCAGGTTTCTTCACTTGAATCGGAACTTCATCTGCGTTCACTTAAACTTGTGTCTGTGTAGAGTCTACGCTGAATTAGCCTTCGCCCTCCCTGGGAGTCCCTTATCCCTGAGCGCAACAAGCTTGCCCTGAGCGAAGTCCTGAGCAACGTCGAAGGAGTAGCCGAAGGGCAAGCAGAATAGACGGGTATCGGTATTTCAGGTTACTTACAACAGACCTTCCTCTATCAATCTCAGATATTCTTCCATATCACCAGCTCCATCACCGCCCGGTTTTGTTGGACCACGCTTGCGCTGTACTGGCCTGTTGTTCCAATCTCGCAAAGGTTCCTTCGACACTTTTTCGGCTTTTTTGATTTCATTAAACTTTGCCTGCAATTCTTTGGTCCAATACTTTTGTTTGATAGGCGTGTGTTTTATATTAGTTCCTTCAAAACTATAAAGCATATCAAAATAATACCTTGGTCGCAGATTTTTTCCACCCGACCAATCGTTTACAGATATAATGTCCACCAAAACCGCCCCGGTGGAATAATCGATTGTTTTGGGTACTGTAATCTCCTCTTCGGTCTGGCCAATCTCAGTCTCAACAACCTTACCTATAACTTCTCCCTGCTTGACATAGAAGTCTTTACTGTACCAATAATCCAACACATATCTGGAAACCTGCACTGTCACCATCTTGGCGGCCTCTTGTATCTCACGCGGGAAGAAGTATAGCATTCCCGGAATCTTTACAGTCTCGGTTATGCCGGAGAACTTGCTCCATAAAATAACTTTACTCTTGAAGTGTTTATATTGCTCGCTGAACTGCTCTGTTCCGGCTATTGGGTTAAAAACACCTAACCGAATTCTGTATCTGTAGCTCTTTTCCGGCTCAACAGTATCATCGTATGCCCAGAACACCAACGGCTCATGCATCTTGGCAAAATCTGTTTTCTCGGTAATTAAAATCTTCTCAAATTTATCATAAACATCACCTGTTGTTTCCAAAACCCCTTTATTTTTTAACGGACGTCCGTTTTCTCTTCCCCTTTTGACATTGCGTCTGCTTTTTCTTTTTATTGTCGGCTTTTCCTTTGCTGGTGCGGTAATACCATAAAGTTTCTCCATCTCAGCAGCTCCACTCTCTGCTTGTCCTCCTGTAGAAGTTTTTGTTTTTGGCGTTCTGCCGCTGCGCTCTGCCCGTGCTTCTTGTCGCCCTTTTTCCTTTTCCTTCTTTGCAACAGCTAATGCTTTGCGCTTTTCTTCTGTTTTTTCTTTTTCTCGATTCTTTATAAACTCCTTATGCAATGATGGAGGGAACCACTCTTCTCTTGCAGATGCGATTCTGTAAGCCTCCGGCTGCAGCAGTTCCATTCTCACTTCCGGGTCATCGAATTGAAGCAGTCGCACCTTCATCCCTCCCGGAGGCAGTTTTTCAACTTCTTCTATAACCTCAAACATCCTCCTGCGTGCCTCGATTTTGGTTCGAGGCACGATTTTCCAGTCGCTCCATCTGCCATCGGCAAGCAGTTCCTGTCTTTGTAACTGCACAGCCGCAAAAACCGGCTTTGCAAGGCACGGGTCCCGCCATTCTTCTGCAATATCCTCACCGGCGAAACTTTCATAAAAATCATCTACTAATTCGGCAACATCGAACTTTGCTTCCACAGTTACAAGATCGAGATCATTCGGTTCGGTCTCAGCTTCGTCGTAAGCATTTTCTTCGTCAATTTTTTCGGTCGGCACATAAGCCACCGCCCTGATATGCCCGACTGATACCCCATTGACGTCGGGGACCTGCGGAATACGATATGCTCTTTTAACCCTTACTTCCGATGAAACAGGAGGAGGCAGCGGCCAATTAAGGCTAACGTCAATACCACTTATGGCCGAGTCAAACAAAGCGGCAAAATCGTCATACCGCTGCTTATATGGCTGCGGCGGATCGGGCTTGCGGTTCAGCTTGTCCTCCAGCTCCTGCACCTGCTTGCTTATATAAACATCGATGTCACCACAGCCGTATTTGCTGTTATCGTATTTAACATAATTGGGACTTATAAGAACACGTGTAATCAGGAGCCACAGACAGACAAGCCCAACAATGGCCAGAACTATCTTTTCAATATGTTCTTCGAAAAAGTTGCCGCCTTTTTTAATCATTTCTCGTATCTCTTTTTTACTTTTTCCCTTTCCTCTTTTACTTTCTACGCGCTATCCGCTTGTTTTATACGCCGCCTATTTTTCTTCGATTTTCTTCAGCGATTCTTTAATCGATTCTTTAACCGATTCCGGCTTAATTTCGTCGTAGCCGTTTTTATTAAAGATATATTCGCAAGTTAAATCCAATTCTACGACGGCATCTTCACCGTAGCGGTAGAGCTTGTGAGTTTCATCTTCTCTGTCGACGGGAACGGTATTACTTTCTAAAATTGTTATTTGATTATGCTTGAATGTTTGCTCTTGGTCCTTGCCGGAGAATCCCCTGAATTTATGTTGCTTTGCGCTGCAAAGTTGTCGCATAAATGGAAGAACCGCTTTTGTGCTGACCACCACGGCGACCCTAAAATGCACAACATCAATATCATCATCTGTAAATCTTCCCGTGAAGGACTCCGCAAGCCCATCTTCAATCGAAAAAACATAACTGGGTTTATTATCATCTGTCGTTTTTTTGCCTTTCCTGTAGCTGTTGCTGCTCGTCGAACTGAAGCTTACGGACAGAAGCCGTTTGACCGGCGATGTTAAAACGCTGTTCGAGCCGGCGTTCATAGCATCTATAGTATCAACAACATCCTCGATTATCCAATACGCCAATTGCCAATACCAGCAATCTGTAACCGCCTTATTTCTTCCGGTATATTCATATTCTTCCCAGAATTCATATCCGCTCAAGTCAGCCGGATTAGCATAAACGGCTGCGGATTTTGCTTTCTCCCTGCAAAGAACGTCCATTATCGTGGCTTCGACCTCGCTCAACCTGCTCATGCTCAACTTTTTTCTTCTCCGGGACCTTTTACTGCCTCGACGCGAACTGGAGCTGCGCATGCTTTTCTGCAGCTCAGCCTCTGTAGGGCAATCACGGGCGTTTGTACGGGCAATTAGTTCATCTACCGCGTTGCGATATCGCTGACCGAATTCGGCGAAAAGCAGTACGGATGTGTCTTTCGGCTCAGGAAATATTTTATAGCTTAACAACGGTCTTTGAGTACTTTGCTTTGCTAAAAGTGCGATTTGATTGGCATCGTTTTCAAAGGCGAGTTGATACTCCCGCTCTACTTTCCACTGGTTGCGTGAAACGGCGTTTTTGATTAGTGATTTAACTTTTTTGCCCCTCTTCTGAATACTTTCGTTTACTATCTGCTTCTTGAGCTTACTGCTCATTAATTGTGTAGGTATAAAAAGCAGCACAGCAACCAGCCCTATGACAGCCGGCACCATCAGCAATGAATAATCCTTAAGAAAGTTTAGCTTTCGTATAATATCTTTAAGTTTAGCGATATCCATTTTTAGTTCACCGACTTAAGATTCGTTTCTCGCCATCTGGGCGGTGATGCGCCGGTCACGAGTCGCGATTCACGGGCGCATCCTTCCAGACGAATTTAGCATTTAATATAAACCAGTGGTCATTGACTTTATAAACAACCTTTCCCCTCTCAATTTTTTCTGTTCCGTCCTCGTCCAGCTCGGCGACTTTACTGATAATCTCCTTTGTCATAGGGTCGACCAAAACCTGCTCACCGCTCTGCTTATCTTTAAGTTTTTTTGTTTTTTTGAATCTTAGTTCTGGAACACCTATTCCTGCAGGTATTTCAGCATCCAAGTCTACTTCACCTGTTTGCAGCTTGAAATGCTCAACCTTGGTTTTGCTGTACAGCTTAAAGGGGCTGTTCCCGTCGAATACTGTATCGAGATGCAGGAGTCGAGTAATAACTCCCCATTTATTTGGGTCGTCTTCGACTCCGGTGGGGTCCATCAACTCACCTATATTTTTGTACGGACTGTAGCCGGCTATAGTTACCACAAATCCGGCCCCTCCCTTTTCGGCCTCCTCTTTTTTTCCGCGAGCGGTTTTTTTACCCTTCTTTTTATATTGCGTTATTGGAGTGTACTTAGGTTTTGCTCCCCCCCCGTACATCTCAATCATCGCCCTTATACTCTCTTCAGCAGCTCCAGCCGAATCTTTCCACCTTCTACTTTTTCCCCTCTGGGAAGCTTCGCTGCCAAACTCTGCGGTCGCAACATCATCTGTAAAATAGACTGACATACTCGTTAAAAATATCTGCTTTCGCTCCTTGCGTGGTATTTTCAAAACTGCTTCTACGTCACCGTTGGCAAAGGCCTTATAAAGATCCTTTTGTTCGGCGTCGTTTTTTTCGTTCGGCAGGGCTGAAATTATGGTTTGATACAATAGTGGAACCACATCACGATACTTAAAAAGCTTAAATTTATCTTGTATTATCGCTTCATAAACAGGTGCTTTACTTTTTTGGTCTTCGAGCTTTTTAATGGATTGTCTTCCGGTGTTAATAACACTGCTGACTTCCCTCCTGATGCTGGATTTATCGTTGTAATTGGCTTTGTCGAAAAATGCTCTCACGAAGCAGAGAACTGAAACCAGCAGCAACATACACGCTGCAGCGGTAAAGTATTTAGCTTTACCCGCCCATGCCATTGACCTGGCAATACGGCGTGGCAGCAGGTTACTGTCTATGCCGGCCAGGCCCAAACCCTGAAGAGCAAGTCCATAAACGGTACCGAACTCACCGACGCCCTCGTGGAATTTTGCCGCTGAGACATCTGGGCCTATAGCGAGCTTTTTAAATGAATCCGGCCTTTCAACAGGTATTTGCAGGCTCTGCTGCAGATATTTGAGCAGGCCTCGCATCTTCGTTCCACCACCCATTGCAATAATTTTAGACAATTTAGTGTTAGGGTTGGAATTGCTGTAAAAGCCCAGTGACCGCTGGATTTCGGATGCTAAATCTGTAAAAACCGGCTTCATTGCCTGGAGTATCTGCCGTGCATATTTGCTCATTGCAGCGGTGCGCTTTAGTTTTTCAGCTTTCTCAAAATTGAGTTTAAATGCATCTGCTATTGCTCTCGTAAAGGCATTCCCCCCCATTGGGACACATCTTTGCCAGACTGTTGACCTCGTACAGACGACCAAATCGGTATTCTCTGCGCCTATGTCAAGAATAACGGTGGCTTGATTGTCGGATCTGCACAAATCAGGACGGTCGTACAGGATGTAATTGTACAGAGCCATTGGTACCATTTGAACGTAGCCGACCTGTATATTTTCTCTGCTGAAATGTTCCAGCGCCGAGATGACCACCTCATTCTTTATAGCAAAAATGCCGACCCTGGTTTCACCTCCGCCGGCTTGGTTCATTAACTGCCAGTCCCACTGCACATCATTGATATCGAAAGGAATCTGCTGAGCTGCTTCGAACTTAATGATTTCAGGAATGCGCTTCGGCTCGACGGGCGGCAGGTTCACGAATCTGGCAAAACTGTTCTGGCTTGGCACAGAAACAACTATATCATCTTTACCCAAATTGTTTTGTCTTACAAACCGGCGTAAACTTAACGCAATCAGCTCATCCCTTTCTGCAGCCCTTACGCCAGTTCCGGTAAGAATTTTACCGTGCCGGATATGGTCGAAGCCGATTACTTCAACAACGCCGCTTGCATCGCTTAAGTGCAGTGCTTTCAGGGAGTTATTGCCTATATCTATTGCCCAGACTGCACCGGTTCCTGACGCCATAACAAACCCTCTTGCGATTTTCGATTTACGATTTACGATTTACAATTTACGATTTACGATTTACAATCGTCAATAAATTATACCATATTATGAAAACTTTTGCCATTAATACTCTTGGCTGCAAAGTCAATCAATATGAAGGTCAGCAGATTCGAGAGCTGCTCGAACAACTCGGCCTCGCCGCTGTCGAAACGTCTAAAGGCAATCCCGACCTGGTCGTTATCAACACCTGCTGCGTCACTTTATCTGCATCGGCCAAAAGCCGGCAGTACATTCAAAAAGCACGTAAACTCGCCCCTGGTGCGGCTATAATTGTTACCGGCTGTCTGCCGACCATAGAAATCGGCGAACTAAACAATCCGGGTAAAAATATCCATCTCGTCAGGCATCGTGAAACCACCGCTGCCGTATTAAGCCGCATAGCCACCGGCCACGCCTCCACTTCGGATTGCCAAAACCCTCAAATCCACCAGGACACTGCCATTAGAACAGAAAACGACTCTAAAATCAAGTGTAAAAACAAGTTTGCCTATCAGCCGACACTTCCTCAATTAACAACGTTTAAGGGCCATACCAGGGCTTTTCTTAAGATTCAAGATGGCTGTGACGGATACTGCAGCTATTGTATCATACCTAAAACCCGCCCCCTTGTTCACAGCAAGCCGGTTGAAGCGGTCATCCGGGAAGCACAAGGGCTTGTTGAAGCTGGGCATAAGGAAATTGTTGTAACGGGAATATTTTTGGGAGCTTTCGGCCAGCGCAGCGTTAGACGAAAAAACCGGGTCAATCAGCAAAACGATGAATTGGCTAATCTACTCGATAAGATGACAGAGATTCCGAATCTTGCACGGATTAGATTGAGCTCATTAGAGCCGGCAGATGTAACACAGCGATTACTCGATACTTTTTGCAAACATCGTAACATTATGCCACACCTGCACTTGTCGCTGCAGTCGGGTTCAAATGCGGTTCTGAAAAGGATGTGCAGGCAATATAACGCTGACGAATTTAGAGAAAGAATCGAGTTAATTAAATCCCGGCTCGACAGGCCCGCTATAACTACTGATGTCATTGTTGGCTTTCCGGGCGAAACGGATTCCGACTTCGAAGCAACTATCAATTTGGCGAGGGAAGTTGGCTTTGCAAAGATGCATATTTTTAGCTTTTCGCCGCGTAAAGGCACCGCCGCCGCAAGTTTGCAAGGTGTGGTAGATAATAGAGTTATAAAGAAACGCTCACAAATATTGCACGATTTGAATGTCGAATTGAGCGCTAAATTCAGGCGGCAATTTGTTGGCCAGACCGCTACGATTTTAGTGGAAAATAGCAACGGGCAGGCCCTGTACCAGAGCGGTACAGGGCAGGCATGCGGGCGAAGCGAAAGATATTTTATGGTCTATCTCGAAAAAACAGGCAGAGATTTCAAAAAAAATGAGCTGGTGAAGGTGAAGTTGCTTGAAAATAGCGAAAATGGGGTAGTTGGTCAAGCTGAAACATAATGAAGTTAGCGAATAATGTTTAACTGTCAGCCCTTGGTATTATTTTCAATCAAAGGCGCAAGTAGTCCCGAAAAGTGATGTGAAACGTTTGAAAACGTTTGAAAATATTCGAAAACGTTCGAAAAATGACGTGAAATGTGCGAAAAAGTGAGTGCTTTTGTGTAAAAAATGGGGAAAAGGAACTGCTTCTGAGCAGATTTTTTTCAGCCACTAAGACGCCAAGGCACGAAGAAATTTTTAAACGGGATTACAGGATTGGCAGGGATGGGCTGGGGCTATAGCGGCTTCGCTCTGGTTTTATTTTTTAGGAGCGATAGTTTATTTCTTCGTTGTTAAAAAGGCAAAGCAGAAGACAGAAGATTAGGTTCGTCGCTCGTGGCTTGTGGCTCGGGTCAAGAATAGTCGGCTCGCCGAAAACATCGTATTCGTAGCGTTCCACGATATCTTTCGAATTTAGTTCGCTCAAAGCAATCACACTGCCCAGCCCATCAAAGTGATAATAATAAACTTTCCTAACCACTGATTGCACTGATTTTACTGGTTTGGTAATAAGCATTCAAACTCGACCTGTCTTTGGGAAGAAAGTCAATTTCGCGTATAAGACACTCTTTATGCCCGCAAATAAAACCGTAGAGTAAAATATAAATGCACAGATATAAATGAAGATAAACCATTTCTCTTCATGAAGAAGAGCCCAGGTGTTTTTGAAAAGAGATCCAATTAGAAGTCCTGGAACTAGTATTATTAATCCCAGACTTGACAAAAACTCATTATCTTGAAAATATGTTACCAATACCCACGAACTGAAAACAATAACAGACGAAATAATTAAGCTAAAATATAAAGCTTTCATTTTCATCCCACCTTTCGCTTGAACCAAGAAATTATTATGCTTAAAAACTTAACAAATATCTTTTAGCGACATGATAAATTACTTAGGTTGCACCTTTTTTAATTTTATGCATTTTCTGTATTGTCTCTTGTTCTATTTCCGGCGAAATTTCCCGTTCTCTTAGCCAATGCCTTAATGCTTCGTATGGATGTCTAAGACCTCTCCATTCCTGAAAGCCTTCGTGAGAAGGAGATGTCGCATCCATAACCGGATGTAATACTTCCCCTAAAGCTTCGTAAGCCTCCTCCATTTTTCCCCTAGATTTTTTTGATTCATATTCATTAAGTCTATTATTGATAAACTTCTCCATTTTTCCCCTTGCATCTTCAACAGACTGTCCAGGATATCTCATTGCATGCCTATAAGACCCTTCACGTGATTGATCTCTATCAACATTTCTACTGACTCGCTTTAAAACATCCCTGTATTTTTTGGATAAATCAGGAAATGCTTTATCAATTAAACGATCATGTATACGCGTTGACCACAAGCCCTGCGGATCTACCCAATTAACTGGATTGTTGCCGACATAGCTATACATATTTAAGCTGTCAGTGTAACCTATTGGATCTGTCTGCAGGAATCGGCCAAGGTTAGGCGAATAATATCTGGCACGATAGTAATACAATCCCGTTTCATTGTCAAATCTACGACCAGTAAATAGATACGGATTATTTACATCGCTGGTTCTGTTCGGCTCGCCGAAAACGTCATAAGAATACCGTTCGACAATTTCGCCATTAACATTTGAAAGAGCAATCACACTGCCCAGCCCATCAAAGTGATAATAATAGTATTTGTTCGTATCTGCGTCATACATTCAGAACGGCTCATCAATACCGGGACCATAAAAGAAAAGCCGCAGCAAGTTATCACTTCCATCGTACTCAGCGACGACTTGATCCCCGTCATAAGCGTACTTCGTAGTTGTGCCATTTACAGTTTTCGATTTGCTTTTCCCTGTTTTTCCCCCTCTCTTTGTGGGACAATGTTGATTGACAAAACATTGCTTGAAAGTTTCCCACGCCATCCGTCAAGACCAAAACGTTCACCGGTAAAATCATAAAATTGAACTATCTTTAGCTCCCACCGGCCAGTTTTATCAAAATACTTACCTCCGGATTCCTCTTTAAATTCCAGTGTCCCGTGATGTATTTCTGCTCCAGACTTTATAGTAACAAATGACTTGTTTTTGGAAACAGGTTTATCGCACAAAGCTACGTCCCTATAGACTACTGGCTTGCTGTTCTCATAATGAGTAAATATCAGTTCCTCCTTGGACGGCCAAGCGCAAATGACTATATCTTGGTCAGTTGTATTCTTAATATACTCTCGTATAACAACCGTCTCCCCTAATAAATACTCTGACCTTGAAAAATCTGTCTCTATCCGCGATTGCAAACTACCGTTAACCTCACCCGAATGAGATTGGTTATCTTTGCATCCAGAAAGAATGCATTGTCCCAACAAGAAAACGACAAT
>CAJVYK010000024.1 GCA_913009865.1 uncultured bacterium | reverse complement strand
TCAAGAATGGGACTTGTATCAAAGGTGATGTACTGGCTACAGCAAAAATAGCGGCAATACAGGCAGTGAAATCTACTCCTTCAATGATCCCTCTTTGTCACAGTATTTTAATCGAAGCGGTTAAGGTCGAATTTGCAATGCTCGAAGAAGATTCTTTGGTTAGTGTAACGGTGTCAGTAAAGTCATCTGGTAAAACCGGCGTTGAAATGGAAGCCCTGACAGGAGCCAGCATAGCGTGCCTTACTATTTATGACATGCTAAAATATGTTGGCCAACGTATGACAATAACCCAGATAAAATTACTCGAAAAGACAGGTGGTAAAAGTGGCGACTATAAAAGGCAGAATTAGAGCGATATCGATCTCTGCAAAGAAAGGCATGAAAAAAACAAATGTGCCCGAAGCTGGGGTAAAGATCGACTTTGGAATAGTCGGTGATGCACACGGAGGCAATTGGCACAGGCAGATAAGTTTATTAGCCATCGAATCGATAGATAAAATGGTCGCAATGGGTGCCAAAGTGTCGCCGGGTGATTTCGCTGAGAATATTACAACCGAAGGCATTGAGCTACCAAAGCTGCCTATAGGCAGCAGGCTTAAAATCGGATGTGGTATAGAGCTTGAGGTAACACAGATCGGAAAAGAATGTCACAGCAGATGTGAGATTTTCAAACAGGTCGGAGATTGTATTATGCCGCGAGAAGGTATTTTTGCAAAAGTAATTAAGGCTGGTACGATAAAAAACGGAGATTCCATAGAGGCCATGCCAACAAGCGTAATGCACAAAGACAACGTGACCAAAAAGAGCGGGAATTGCAAATGGGTATAATCGCACCAAAATCAATGAGGCTTTGTGATTTCATGGAGGATAGCTTGGATAGAACTGGTAAGCAAATCCGGGAAAGCACTCACGATGAATGCCGATATGCCATGAACCATTTGATCGAAGTGGTTGGCAATATCGACTATCAGAAAGTCACATTGAAGCATGGAGAGTTGTACCGGCATGAGACGAAGTGAACTGCTCAACTGTACCTGGTCAGATATTGATTTTGAAGCAATGACCATAGAGGTTTCACCAAAGAAAAACACTGACTACACATGGGAATGGCTTATCAAAGACAATGACCGCAGGACGCTACCGCTGACAAAGAATGTCCTCCAGATGCTTGCCGACCATCAGACTCAGCAGCCAGAAGGTTATCCGTATGTGTTCGTTCCACCGGCCAGATATGACCATATCCAACAACTACGGGAACAGGACAAATGGACACTCAAGGATGCCCGCCTGAAAGTGGTAAATAATTTCTCACGTAAGTTTGAGAAAATTCTGAAAATGGCGGGTGTCAGAAAGCGGAAATTCCACTGTTTCAGGAATACGGCTCTGACAAATTGGTTCGCCAATGGCATGAGCGAACACGATGTAATGACCCTCGCAGGGCATTCAAGTTTTTCCACAACACACGCCTTTTACCTTGCTGTAGCAGATGATTTAGTTGATCGTGCAAGGGTAGCTGCTGAGCAAAGCGTTGACAAGAATTTGGCACACATTTGGCACGCACCCCATTTTTCGCCCACCATAAAAAAAGCTGCCAAACATAACTGTTTGACAGCTAATCACTTGCCGAATGGGCAGGGGCGGATTTGAACCGCCGACACACGGATTTTCAGTCCGTTGCTCTACCAACTGAGCTACCTGCCCGTAGGGCCTTGACGGCTGCTTGAATTTAGCAAAGAAAAAACCGTATTGCAAGAAAATTAAACGTGGGCTATATCGTTTTGCCTCTTATAAGCAAGAAGCTTTGCAAAAATACCTTCGAGAAGGATGCGACAGCTTTATTTGGTTAATGTTCTGTCGCAGTTTAATTGATGCTTGTCATCTCTGAGCGTAGCTGGCCCACGCACTGTCACCCCGAGCGCGGTCGAGAGGTCTATTAAAACAGATTCCTTGACTCCGCTCTGCCTACCAGATTGCAGGTCAAGGTGGCTAACTCTCTAATTGACTGTGGCACATAAATTGGGGTCAGGTCAGTCGGAATTTATAGTGTCGTCTCTAATAATATTTTCTGGAATACCGGCTGGCAGTCCAACCAAAAGCCGTTAGGCAACCAATCTCGTCAAATCCTCAAAGTTAACCCGGCCACCTCCGATAATATCGCTAATTTAGTACCGCCAAGCCCACCTGCAGACGAATCTATACTCGTTATACTGCTATACTGGCTTCCCTGCTTCCATCTATCAAAGGTAAACCTGAAAAGGTGGCAAAGTAGATAGATTGGGAGGTTTAGGCAATTTAAGTCTTGACATTTAGGTGGGAAATTGGTAAAATCCTATAATAAATTAGATAAATAAATGCGTATACTTTTTTTTATCGGCGCATAATATTGCTTGATTTTTCATAGTTTTTGGGGACGGGGTTGCTGTGGAGCAACCGGTTTTTTCAGCTTTACAGGGTGGGGATTTGATGACTCGATTCAAGCTTTCTTTAACGGTATTGGAGGAGGAATAGGTATGAAACTGCTAATAAAATTCTCAAAAAGGTATTGTTTTTGGCGGACGGTCACATACTTTCTGACGTGCTGTATATTTTTCAATATGTCACTTTCAGTTGCACCAGCAAACCCCGGAGGCAAAGGGGTTATGAGCGGCAATCCGCACAGTGGAGTTAATCCGGTCGGTATGATCATTGGTACTGGCGGGGTCGGAATCAATCCGTCGATAACCAGCCTTGGCAATATCCCCAATCCGCACAGTGGACCCAGCCCAGCCGGTATGATCATTGGTACTGGTGGAGTCGGAATCAATCAGTCGGTAACCAACCTTTGCAATATCCCTAATCCGCACGGTGGGAGTGCTTCCGCTGCCGGTAACAATATGGTTTTCGCTAATCCCGCCGGTGTAATCGTAGGCACTGCCGGTCTAAAAGCTAATGGGATATCAAAAGGTGCAGGAGCAATGAGCAATGTGGCCACGGCAGGTAACCATGGCGGCAGCATTGCCCAGAGTGTTCATCTTGGCAGCAAAAATGTCAGTAACACAGGCACTATGGACAATCCAAACGGATATGTTGCGGCAGTTGTTGACAACGCTGCTGTGTTTCTTTATCGGCCCGGCAGCAATGTTGTCGTTAAGCTGCATTGTCCACAGGTGCGGACAGTTCCCAGCGAGCATTCAGTCAATGCGGTAGGCGGAAAAGTAGTTCTTGCCGCTGGCGATGTTTTTTCCAGTGCTATTGCAAACATTGACACTCTGTCAATATCGCTTCCTGTACCGGACCAAATCGGTGCCAAAGGCCCCAACCCTGTCCACGGTGGCCGTCACCTCGGAGAAGGTGATGGAAACCCTGGATGCTGTAACGATGTGAGCAAAGGTCACTGGGGTGAGGGCAACCATGGTAACGGATTAGGTAATATCTGTACGGGCAATCAGGGTTGTGGTGTTGGTGGTGGTATGGCTGGTGGCTCCAGACCCGGACAGCCCAATCCGGAATCTGATATTCAGTCTGAACTGACGTCTGAAATTCAATCTGAGCCGGCGCCTCTTCCGCAGACAGTAGTTCCAGGATTTGAAGAAGTCGCATTCGTAGAAGGCGGTTGCCCCGCTTTGATGGTATGGTTGGCGGAAGAGATTGGAGTTCCGGAAGAAGATATCCAGATTTATGTAGCAAATATCTTTGCCTTGTCTTCAGACATACAACCGTGCGAGATATGTGCAAGACTCAAAGACTCCGCTACCATTTTAGAAGATGCAGACGGCACTAAGATGGCTGCTCTGGCTCAGGTGGTTAATGAGTTTGTCCAGCCATCCGCACCACCTTCCGAGGAACAGATGGCCTTAATTGGCCAGGCATTAGCACGTTACCGTGACATCTCCGACGGGACACATTACGCCGCAGCCGGACAATGGCTTGATGCCCTCGTAGAATACGTCGGCATCTTGACCACTGAGATAGGATTGCCGGAAGATGAGGCCGTAACGCTTGTTGCGAACAAGTACGTTGTACCTGCAATAGAGGATGGCGACGCAAGTCTTATTATGTTTGTTCAGGTGCGACTGGCAGCTCTTATGCTTTCTCGCAGCAATATCAGCCGTCATAAATCTCCTGAACCACGAAATCCGCAGCCATTCCGTAAGGAAGCATCTGTAAGACGTGCTGTCGCAGGCGCCTCGATTGTACGTACTTCTACTAAGCCCATCTACATATTCGGTGGTTTGGGAATCTTGGGCGCCGTGGGTGCGATACTTGCCACCCTGGTCAAGCTGAAAGTAGGATAGATAATTGGTTATCTCAAAATCCTGTCCCCCTTTGGGGGCGGGGGGACAGGATTTTAGTTTTGATAGAGTCACAGTTCTATCCGTCCCGATGTCAAGCATGATTTTCGGTCGAAGAAACCTCTTGAAGCATCGTTATCAGTACTAATAACCACAAAAAAAACTCAAAAAACACTATTTTTTTCTTTATTTTTTTTCTTTGGTTCTGTATCCTCATTTCTTAATTAGGCGATTGGAAGTTCACACCGAGGCTCTTGCTGCGGGTGAAATTGTGGAGCATTATGTTCATTGGGCACCTAATTGCTGTGTGTAAATCGGTATCCGAAACCTTGATTGCGGTGTTGAATGGTGCTCAAAAAGTGTTAAAAAGTCCATCTGGCGAGGGAGAATAAATATGGGAAAGTTGTCAACATGGGCAATTTAGGTATTGAAGTCCATCCATGGAAATAGTATAATGTTAAAATGGGCAATGCGGAAAGGGTGTATGTACGATTCCAGTGACTCGGCACGAAATATCGCTGACCTTAATGATTGGCCCTTGAATACCTAATTGCTGTGTGGCGACTTATTGTTTCAGTTCTTGCATTATGGATAATTCAATGATTCGTCTGAGACGTTTTTTAAACTAATTGGTATTCGGGTCAATTTAAGGAGAAAGTTATGGATAGTGTAAATAAAGTAAGAAGAATGGTGTTCATTGTTTTTCTTTGCTTAGGTTTTATGGCTTATGCCGTGGCTACTACTCAGGGGGTTTCTCAGCCGGCATCAGCCAAGACTAAAGCCCAACTGAAGCAGGAGGAAAAAGCCAGGAAAGCCCAGGCACTGAAAGCCAAACGAGAAGCCGCCGCAAAAGCCAAACGAGAGGCCGCCGCAAAAGCTAAGCGAGATGCTATCGAAGAAGCTAAAGCCAAACTCAAGGAGCAGATTGCACAACTGAATCTGCCTGAAGATACAACTCCACGCTTAACCGTAAAGCAAATACGCATCAGCGGTAATACCCTGATATCAACTGACGTATTGTTGGAGAATATGCCTTTGATTTATAACGTCTCCGGCAAGCCACTGGACCAGGCGGAGAGCAACTACCTTTACGATTTTAGAACTCTCCACGACATAATTTTGCAGCCGGGCCAGCCTCGAGAGGTTTCCACAAGAACCATTCAGGGCTTTACCCAGTATATTCTCTCGGTTTACCAGGCCCGGAATTACGCCGGCATATATGTGTATGTACCCGCAGAGGCGCTTAAGGACGGCAAAGAGTTACAGGATGAGATATTAGCTATAGAAGTTCTCGAGGCCACAGTCACTGACGTTACGGTCAAATCGTACGACCCCAACCAGAATGAAGTGGAAAAAGGCTATCTGCGTTCCTCTGCCGTACAGAAGTGGTCGCCGATTAAAGCAGGGCAGGTAGCAAATAAGAAAGAGCTGGATGATTTTGTCAACCTTCTCAACCTCAATCCGGACAGATATGTTTCTGCAGTTGTAACGAAAGGTGCCGACCCCAAGTCGCTTGCCGTGGAGTATGATATTTACGAAGCGGATCCGTGGCATTATTTCCTTCAGATAGATAACTCCGGCACCAGAGACAGACAATGGATGCCGAGGGTTGGCCTTATCAATACTAATCTTTTGGGTTTTGATGACACATTCACTGCGATTTATCAGGCCCCGCCCGAATCAGACTGGGACAAGAATTACTCTTTGTACGGCAGTTACGATTTTCCACTCCTCGGGCCTCGGCTGCGTTTTAACCTTTACGGCGGGTACAGCCAGTTCGATATAAACCCGGAATCCGGCATTGTAGATTTCATTGGTAACGGTGATTTCTACGGCGGTATATTGCGTTACAATCTCTTACAGACGAATGGTTGGTTCTTCGATATCAAAGGCAGTTTAGAACATGTAAGAAGCAAGGTTACCCCTTCGCTGTTCCCGGGTATATTGGGAACCGACGTTAAGTTTTGGCTGTGGGGATGGGGACTTAACCTGCGTCGCTCAGATGATATGTCGAATACCTCTTTCGGTTTTGACCGGGTTGAGAGTATGGGCGGCGGGTCCAGTGGGGCCGAGTTTGGAACGGCCCGTACGAATGCCAAGTCTGATTTTAGTGTTTACACTGCCTCCGCTACTCACAGCCAATATCTGGACACCGATAAGATAGACCGACTCAGCAGCACCTTCCGCTGGATTGGCTCCAACGAAAGATTGGTTCCTGCGAAGATGACTACCTTCGGAGGAATGTACTCCGTCAGAGGCTATGATGAGTATGAAGTTGTTGCCGATGGCGGTGTGCTTGCATCAGCTCAATATGAGTTCGACCTGGTGAAATATGACGAATTCAAGGAAAAAGCCAGAGCCGGCTCAGAGCAAACGCAGGCTAAAACCGGCAAACCCTTCCTTAGAAAGCTTGCTCCGTTGGCCTTTTTTGATTACGGCCGAGCTAAGATAAGACGTCCTCTCGCAACAGAAAAGGCCTATACGGAGATGTTTTCGGCAGGCGTTGGTACGATTGTCGAACTCGGGAACAATTTCAGCGGGGGCGTATATTACGGCTATCCGCTCAGAGCAACTGCTGACACCAGGAAAGGCAAGGGCAGATTGAACATCAGTCTTATAATGCGATGGTAAAAGAAAATTTTGCCCGACTGCGTAGTCGGGAGGATATACAGTGTATAGAGGGAGCTGAAATAGATGACAGTTAATTTTAATAAGGGGAAGTAATGATGGAAAATGTAAGAAAAATTTCGAAAAAGTATTATTTTAGACAGGTGATGGCCTGCTGGATGGTCTCTTTAATGCTTTTCGGCATACCAGCTAAGGTCGTACTGGCCGACCCGAATCCAGGTGCAGACGCGCACCCGAGTACGGATGCTTACACTGCAACTCTTGGTGGAATTGCCGGTACTGCGGGCAATACTACCACTGTTATAGCACCAGACGGTAGCATTTTCGAATGGAACAACTTCGATATTGGTAGTAATCACACAGTTAATATCGTCCAGGGCGTTGACGATGCTGTGCTGAACAGGGTTAATGCTCTTGATGGACTGGCGACGGGTATCAACGGCGCTCTCAACGCCGACGGAACGGTTTTTATCGTTAATCCTCGAGGCATTGTCTTCGGACCTCAAGCTTATGTCCTGGCCCGTAACCTTGTCGCTTCCAGCCTTAATATATCGGATAGCGAATGGAATAACGTACAATCAACAGTGGCCATGCAGTTTACCGGTGGTGGAATTGGGGACATAGAAACTAAAGAAGGCAGTAGAATCAAAGCCGAGGCGATAGCACTTATCGGTAGAAACGTCATTAACAGAGGCGCCTTAATAGGCGACTTCGTTTTATTAGCTGCCGGCGACAGCGTGCTTATTACCGGCGACCCTGAAACCAGCAATGTAGTTGTTGAGGTTGCAATGGCCGACCCAGCCCTTCACACCGTTGATAACGGCGGAGAACTGGGCACAGGTACCGGTTCTATAACTATGAAGAATTCAGTTGACGCTGAAATCAAAGGTGTAATTCTTGCAGCCGGCGATATCTTTTCGACAGCTATCGAAGGCGTCGAGTTTTTAAGGGCTGAAGCAAAAAGAGATATCACGTTGAATGGCGCCATAACTGCGGACGGCGATATAACGCTTCTTGCTAATGCAGATGTAAGTGGCATTGGCGATGTGGATGCCGAGGTACTCACTGCAGGTGGCACTGTCGAGATTTCGGCTTCTGATACCACGATAAATCTGCATGACGATGTGACTGCGAATGTGGATATTCTCTTGAATAACAACACTGTTGCCGATGACGGCATAACGCTCGATGCCGGTCAGGATGTAATTGTTGGTGATGGTGCTGCCGACGGTACCACGCTCACGGGCGAAGGTGCATTGACGGTTGCAGCCGACCGGGACATCACCCTCGGTGGCGATGTCACAGCGGCTGGTGACCTGATACTGGACGCTGGAGATGACATTTATGCCCATGGCAAGCTTACCACCACGGACGGTTCTATGGGTAATATCAATCTTTACGTATTAGGCGGTGAAACGATACATCTGTTTGGTAATGTGACGGCTGATGTTACCGATGGCGGCAGTATTTTCCTTCATAACAACACCCAGGTTGCCAGTGATGTGACTCTCAAGGCAGGCCTGGATGTAACCCTGGACGACGGTAAGACCATGACCGGTGCAGGCGCCTTGACTATTGAAGGAGACCGCGATATCACCCTTGGTGGCAAAGTAACAGCAGGCGGTGACCTTACCCTGAAGGCTGATGCGGATACGATTAACTTCGAGCCTGGTTATACAGTCGGTGGGTTAATGTGGGCCAAGGGAGACCTTAAGACTACGAACGATGACATCGACATCTACGGATATAATATAAAGCTTGATGGCGTTTTAGTCGAGGCTGCCTCTGATCTTACACTGCATAATGACACGAGGGCGGCGGATAATCTGACACTCAAGGCCGGCAATAACGTAGAAAGTAAGTCGCATTTGACTGCGCTGGATAAGCTGACAATCGAGGCCGGAGATCTCACAAGTACTCCCGGCGGAGAAATGACCATACACAGTATTGGTATGGATACCGATGGAAGTACGCTCACCCTGAGACAGAATAATAAACTGGATTTGGAGCAGAATATCGAGACCTGGGACAACAGAACTAATACGCACCTTGTTGCAGAAAGCACTGCTGATTCAGTTACTTCCGAAGCAGCGGCTAAATGGAAAGACATAACAGCAACGGCTTACGAAGATGTCATTCTTAGTGATATTAGCGGTAACATAACAACGTTGAACCTATATGCCGAAACTCGTGATATTAAGATAACCGCTGAGAATGGAAAGCTGTATGCAGAGGGCACCGTCGATGCGGGCCGGGACGTCATAATTACTGCGACTGATGAGGCGTCGGATGCGATATTCCTGTATGACGATGTCGATGCTGACCGGGATATCTGGCTCAACAACAACACCTGGGCGGCTGATGGCGTGACGCTTGATGCCGGTCAGGATGTAAGGGTCGGCTATAGCGAGAATCTGGACTTGTATCAGCCCAAGACCCTCACCGGCGAAGGTGACTTGACGGTTGAAGCGGACCGCCACATCACACTCGGCGGCGCTGTTGCAGTGTCCGATTCTTTTGGTGGTGATTTAGTACTTAGGGCAGATGCCGATATCGATGATGATGGCGATATGACCGCCTATGGCACCATCGATAATCCTGGCGGGAGTATCGATATTTATTCGTCCGATAGCACGACAGAACTGTATGATGATGTGACTGCGAGTGTAGATATTAAGCTGCATAACAACACGTGGGTAGCTGACGCCAAGACGCTCGATGCCGGTCATGATGTGACAGCTCTTGAAACGCTGACAGGCGAAGGTGTCTTGGATGTTATTGCTGGTCGTGACGTCCAGCTTAAAAAGAATGTTGCAACAGGTGATGATTTGACGATAACTGCCAGCCGCGACATTAAACTCAACCAGGTTTCTGGAATTACCGAATCCGCTGGGAGCATGACGCTAAATGCCGACAAGGACAATCTCGTAGGCGGTGATGGTCATGTATATGCACACGGTCTACTCAAGACGACTAATACCTTAAATGGGAATATGACTATCGAATCAGATTGTACCAGTTATATTTACGCTGGTGCAGAATCAGCCGGTGAGATGACCATCATTGCTGATTATGGTAACAACTGGGCTCCTTCTGGTTGGGATTTTGGTGCTGTTTCAGTCATCAGTGGCTTGCTCAAGACGACTAATCCGGCTAATGGAGATATGACTGTCAAGGCAGCCGGCGACATCCAGCTTAATACTACACTGGTATCAGCAGATGCGGCTGGGAATATGCTCCTGGAAGCAGATACAGGTGGTAATGGCGCTGATATGAGAGTTTCCGGCAACCTTCTCGCTGGTGGTGATATCGATCTTTACTCTTCGGATAACACCACATATCTTGGCGGCGACCTCGTACAAGCTGCCGGCAATGTCACCTTGCATAATAACACAGAGCTTAACGGCGGAGCTCTCCAGAGGATAGATGCTGAAAGTGGGACATTGTGGGCAAAGGGGACTTTGACGAAGACCGGTTCAGGCGACCTTACGCTTGCTGGCGATGCAGCCATTGACCTTGACGGGACAGTAGATGTTGAAGCCGGCAGTCTGTACATAGAGGATGATTTCAGTGCAACAGGTGATTTGCTGGCAAATGATGACGTAACGTTCAATGGTTCTACAGTGAATGGCATACTTGATGGTACAAGTAACCAGAGGATAGATGCTGAGAGTGGGACATTGTGGGCAAATGGGACTTTGACGAAGACCGGTTCAGGCGACCTTACGCTTGCTGGCGATGCAGCTATTGACCTTGACGGGACAGTAGAGGTCCAGGATGGCAGCCTGTTCATAGAGGATGATTTCAGTGCAACAGGTGATTTGCTGGCAAATGATGACGTAACATTCGAGGGCTCTATAGTAAATGGCGAACTTGATGGTGATATAGATCAGACGATAGAGGCCACAACCGGAACACTGCATGCGACCGGCACGCTTACCAAGACAGGAACTGGCGACCTTACGCTTGCTGGTGAAACGGATATTGACCTTGACGGGACAGTAGAGGTTCAGGATGGCAGTCTGTTCATAGAGGATGATTTCTCAGCAGCTGCGGACCTGATTGCAAGTGAAAACATCACATTTGAAGGCTCAATAGTGAATGCAACACTTGACGGCAGCGTTGACCAGAAAATAGAGGCTGAGAATGGCCAGTTCTATGCCAGTGGCTGGATACACAAAACAGGCGATGGCAACTTGGATATCTTTGGCGGTTATAACGGGCCGCTCGGAACTACTTGGCCGTTGAACTATTCGGTATGGACGCACGATGTGATTGTTGATAACGGCGAATTAACCATTGAAGGTAACGCTTGCGTCCGGCTTGAAGGCGATATTTACTCTTTATTGAATATGTGGCTGACCGCAAACGCCGATGGAATTGATAGTGATGTCGAACAACCTGGAGATTTACCAAGAGACTACCTGATACATTTCAATCCTTCGGCCGGCTCTGCAACAATCGTAAGCGAATTCGGTGATATCGATATGTCTGCGCAAGACGACGTGATATATCTCGACGGTGGTGACAATATGCCGGACGCTTATGTTTCAGCCGGCGGGGATATTTTGCTCCGTGACTGGACATGGGTGCAGTACAGCAACAAACTCGAAGCCGGCGATGACATAGTTTTGGCAGCCGGTGAGCAGATACACGCTAATGGTAGTCTGACCCTTGAAGCAGTCGACGACATAATACTCGGCGTCACTGATGTTGATAACCACTGGGTTAATCCCGATGTTGGCACTGCCGGTGATGTATCAGCCGCCAGAGACCTGACACTGGATGCTGGTGATGATATTTATGCTCATGGCGAACTTTCTACCACGAACAGTGGAGCTATCACGGCTACGGCAGTTGACAATATCAACCTTTACCACACTCCTAAGAGTGCAGATGCAGACGGTACACTGACCTTGGCCGCTGGTGGTAATCTTTATGCCGCCGGCAGTCTCGAGGGCAATATGTCGCTTTCCGGTTATGATGTTACTGTCGATGGAGATGTTACCTCTCACGGCATCTTAGATGTTACAGCGGGTCGTAACATCAGGCTCAAAAGCAATGTTACATCCGTAGGTAACATGACGATATATGCCGACGACAATATTTACCTGAATCAATCGTCTGGAAATACCGAATCCGGCGGCAATATGACGCTGACTACCGACGAGTATGATATTACTGCCTATGGCATGCTCTCAACTACCAGCGGTGGGGGTGGAGCTATCACGGCTACGGCTGGTTACGATATCGTGCTTTCTGCCACTCCTGTCAGTGCACAGGCAGACGGAGATCTGACATTGGACGCCGATGATGATATTGATGTTGAAGGCGACCTCATTTCGAATAATGGCAGTATCGAGTTTTCTTCGTCTGATTGGACAACGTATCTTGCGGGCGATGTAACGGCAGCTGTTGATGTTACCTTTAATAACACCACGCTGTTTGACGGCGATGACGACCAGAAGGTGGATGCTCAAACAGGCATGATTACTGCCAATAGCTGGCTCTGGAAGGACTCCGACTGGGGTAGCTTGTATCTGGAGGCTGCCGGTGACATTAGCCTTGTAGATGCAGTAGGAGCTTCTTACGGCGGAGTCTCAATAATCTCCGAGACCGGAAAGATATTCACACCGGATGAATTTGGCGATGAAACCGACACGCTTAATGTTTACATAGAAGGGTATTCCGACCAGCTTGAGGGCGCCGGCGTTTCGCTGCCATACGGCCCCGGCAAGGCAGCAATTGTGATTATGAGCGCCAAGGACTTAAAGTTAGGTCCGGATGCCGAACTGGTGGCGGAAGGACTCTACAACGCTACCGGTGCCGTTGACGACCGAGAGGGTGTTGCTTTCTTAGACGCTCCGGCGACCATTGGCGGTATTCTAAGGGACGAAGGAGACCCGTTCGATGTGGCAATCTACGTGGCCAGCAAGAGCGGAAACGTCGACGTAAGCTCTCCGGTCAGTATTGGGTCCGGCGAGTTTGATGAAGACTGTGAGGTATGCGAGTATGAGTCTAAGGGAGCCATGGTCATAGATGCGTTTGACACCGTAACATTTGACGGTGATGTGCCGGGTGGTCTGTTTGAAACATCCTTGGCAGACGGCGATGTCGGCGACAGATTAGAGGTGGTCTCTCGTAGAAGTGAGTGGCTGTTCCAGGCTGTCGGACGTCTGCCCTATGCCGGTGGTGGCGGGCCTTTCCCGACAGGTTATAACTATGTCCTCCGTGGCGCAGGCGCTGACAATCCTTCGATCGGTAATGATGCTCCGGCTTGGGTCCTCGAGAATCCAATGCCAGCGGCGCCTCTTTATACAGAAGCAGGCGAACCAGTTGAAAAGCAGGAATTCGGAGAAGGCGGCTGTCCTGCTTTGATGGTGTGGCTGTCTGATGAAATCGGAGTTCCAGCGGAGGACATCCAAATCTTCATAGCAAATACTTTCGCTCTATCTACAGATACACAGCCGTGCGAGGTCTGTGCGAGACTCAAGAACGCAGCTGATATTTTAGATGATGACGCAATGACAGCCGCTTTGACACAGGTGGTTAATGAGTTTATCACGACACCTGCGCCTCCTTCAGAAGAACAGATGGCTTCGATTGCTACAGCATTCGCAGACCACGCTGGCGACGGCACGTATTACGCTGCAGCTGGAGAGTGGATTGACGCTCTTGTGACGTATGTCAGTATTATGACTGATGAAATGGGTTGGTCGGCGGGTGATTCCGTAGCGATGCTTCTGGCCAAACACGGGTTACCAGAGGGTACTGACGCTACTGTTGTAGCGTATGTTCAATCGCGACTGGCAGCCATTGGCGGCTAAGAAGTAGGTCTGAACCGGGATTGCGTATGAGTAATGTGTTCCGGGATGATAAATAATTGGTTATTCGATAAGCCTGTCCCCAAAAGGGGGCAGGCTTTTAATTTGGCGGCGTCCTGCTGAATACACAATCTTTTTACTTAATTGCTTCTGCGATAGCCCCGTAAGCAAGTTGTTTACGCTCAGGAATTTTTTCTATACGCTGCTGCAGTTTTGCAACCTCTGTCACGTTTCCGGCCTTGAGGTGTAGCTGATCCATCGTATCCAGAACCGCTGCTATATTCGGATGATTCTGGTCAAAAATGTTTTCGAGCGTAGCCAACGATCTGCGACACAAGTTTTGAGCTTCACGATATTTTCCCTGATGTATATACAATTTTGCCAGGTTATTAAACGCCATTGCCGTATAATCGTTATCTGCCCCTAACGAAGCTTCTAACACTTTCACTGCTCGTTGGCAAACGCTCTCAGCCTTGGCGTACTTGCCGTCCGCAATATACACCGCCCCCAGCATATTCAATATCTTTCCCATAAGTGGATGCTCATATCCCTGCTTCTTTTCCACCACAACCAGGGCTTTTTGAAGCAGTTCCTCTGCCTTAGTATAATTTTTCTTTGCTTGATAAATCCTGGCCATTGTCAACCATGTCGGGACTAAAAGATGATGCTCCGGTCCGTATGTTTTTTCCTGGATTACCAGCGTTTTCTTAATTAATGACTCGGCCTCAGGGAACCTTGCCTGTAGTGTATATAGTTTTGCGATGTTGCCGAGTACCGCTGCTGTGTAAAGGTGGTCCGGCCCGTAGCTTTTATTGATTAAGGTCAACGCCTGCTGATAATAAGTTTCAGCTTCTGCAAAGCTGCCCTGAGCGGTCAGCAGTTTGGCAATATCCACCTGGAATCCAGCCATGACCGGCTCGTCTGTCGGGTGGCTTTTTTGCATAATGGCCATCGCCCTGTCCAGAACAGTCCTGGCCTGGCGATACTTGCTTTGTCCCTGATAAATTGAACTCAAAATCCTCAATGTGTACGCTATATACGGATGGTCTTTATAGTATATCTTTTCCTGTAGTTCCAGACCCGACTTGCACATCTTCTCGGCATCAGCAAACCTGCCCTGATTCTTGTACAGCCATGCCATGTCGATTAGAGACGCACTGAGTTCAGAGTCAGAAGAGTTCGTTCTTGCTAAAGCCAATGCCTGTTCCACAAGGGGCTGTGCCTTTGCGTAATCCCCGTAGGCCATATAAACTCTTGCCATTGCTCGCAGTGTTCTGCTCGGCCGCCCCTTTTGTCCCGGCTTTAGCCCTGCGCCAGCAACACTTCCGTCAAGCAGTACCAGACCGCATACTAAGACCAGGGCGAAACTTTTGATGCTCCGCCGCTTCGAGATAAGTGTTTTTGTTCTTACCATTATAAAATTCCCTCAACCGATACTTGCCAGAATCACAATACTTCAGACTACCTGGGGCCGATAGGAAGGCAGTCTTTTTTAGCTGTCTTTACTAAAACCCTCTCTGCAGCATCACCAAAACTTTAGCTTTTGGCTCCGTCCGGCTTTAGTGTTTGCAGTGACCCCGAAAAAAATCAACGCTCCATCCGTGTTAACAAATGACGTAATGCATATTCGTAAAATTTCAGTCCCGACTTTAGATAGACTTTAACCACTGTCTCCACAGCCTTGCTTTATGCTGTGTCTTCGCTTCCTATGCCAGACTTCAACGGCCTATAGAATTTGGGGAAAAATATATTGGCAGGATTATCGGTCGAGAGCATCGCTCGGAACAAATGGTGAGGGGGGTATGATTGCCTTTGACGATAGGGGGGCTGAAAGGGTGATAGCCGGGAAGATTTGGGTGCTATAGGCCTAACTGCAAGGAGCTTTAGAAAGAGCGGATTTGTAGCCTGGGCTGCAGTCGAGGGTTAAGTTTTTCCGGCATGCTGCCTCGATTTGACACCGAAAATCAACATTTCAAAAAAAATTGAAAAAACTAAAAAATTTGTTTGACAAATATGACAATATACTTTATAAAATAAAGAACTTTATAGAAAGGGGAAATCGTATGGAAAAAGAACATTTACACGAAGAACCAGAGTCTAAACAAGAAGGCTTTGAAGAGCAGAAAATTGCTGCTGAGGACCTCAAATTTATACGGTCCGTGGTAGAGAAAACGAGCAGGCAACTTAAACCTGATGTCCACATTATGATTGCATGCGGCTTGATATGTATAATTGCTTATACCACACTATATTTTTTGAAAATACGTCGGTTGGACAAGTGGATCTGGCCTGTGGGGCTGTCTATGATGTCAATTATACTCTGTTATACCATTGTTGGCCTTGTTCGAATTGCCAAATATGAAAAAAAGGCCGGTTTCATCTCTCATCTAAAAAAACAAGTTACTTGGGTATGGATTTTTATAACATTGCATGGGCTTGCCTGGAGCATTTTAGCTGTGCTGTTCAACGATTTCTCTGGGGGAGACCCACCATTTATATGGGCAATGTTATTCAGTATTGGTCTGTGCGTATTGGGTGTTTTTCATTCAAAAGAATGGCTTTTGGGTGCAATATTAATTTTTGCAGGAATGATGCTGACATATTTTGTAGAAGAAAGTGCCTACATAATCCTCGGTTTAGCAATGGGGGCAGGATTCATTATACCGGCGATAATAACGCAGAGAAATTACCGTAAACAGGAAAAAGAAAATGCCTAGGAGTCTGTCCGAGTAACAATTGAACAGCCATTAAAGAGATGGTATAATACTGGCCGATATTTATAATGGAAATTCAATTCAAGGAGGCTCACGGATGAGTAAAACATATCGGCCATGGAATC
>CAJVYK010000023.1 GCA_913009865.1 uncultured bacterium | reverse complement strand
GAAGGTCTTAACTCTTATGACTTATGCTTAATCACATAATCCGCCAGCATGCTGATGGAGCCGAACGCCTCTCTTCCTACATCCTCATCCGGGATCCTTATACCGTATGTTTTTTCGAGGGCGACAAAGTCTTATCATACCCGCATTGTTGAGCATACAAACCTGTTAACAGACAAGCACGGGAAGGGAAACACTTTGCCGTGTTGTGAAATTGTGTGAACCTGATCCCCTCTTGTGCCAGTTTGTCTATGTTCGGAGTGTTTATTTCCCCACCATAACACACCAGGTCCGACCATCCCAGATCATCTGCAAGGATAAGAAGTATGTTAGGCTTATCAATATTTTTATTATTTGAGCATCCTGAAAAGGTACTTATAACTAATAATAATACTACTCTGATTATTTTCATTTTCTATCATTTTGAAATTATTTTCTGAATGGATGTGGTTCCAAAATCTTCCTGGAAAATTATTCCGTTTTCCTTTCCGAAAGTATTATAAGTTATTCCAAACAAAAAATTAAGTACAGAAATTTTTATAATGTTTAAAATTCTCATAGAATTATCTGGAGTTTTTTAATGACGGTTTATTCTTGTCCGGAAAAGATTGTAGTTGAATATGGCCTGAAGCTTTTTCCCGCTTTTGCGTAATTCCTAAATCTTCAGGTGAAATTATGTATTCGTATGTCATTCCTGTTTTTGCTGAAAACGACCTGAAGACAATAGCCGGGTCTTTATTTGTTGCAGGATAAAAATCAATCTCTGCAAACATATTTCTTTCCGGATAACCATATGAATAAATCAAAGTGGGTGGTTTTTGCTCCGGAGGTGTTCGGTGAATACGGGAAAGAGCACCTGCTGTAAAATCATAGAAATAGTGGTTGTCACCAATTGGAATTTTGTGAATATCACAACGATGAACATCCCCCGATATACCGATAACTCCTGTAATATTATTATCGAGGATAAATTTAAAAAGTTTATTCCGTTCGTTGATAAAGTATATTCCTGCCCAGCAGTCATTCTTTTCACGAGCGAAAGGTGTACCTGAAACAAGAACTTTGTACCGGCATTTTGATTGTTTCAGATTCTTACAGAGCCAATTATATTGGATATTACCCAGCATGGTCGGTTTTTCTGCCGTTTGTCTGGAATGATAGCGCCCGTCAAGTAAAAAGAACGCTACGTTCCCTGTTACAAATGAAGAGTAAATTCCTTTGTCGTTTTTCAATCCGTAAGAGGGGTTTGGCCAATATTCCTTAAATGCTTCCAGCGCTTCGTCAGCGTTCTTATTCCCGCCATCACAATCATTGGTTCCAAAATCGTGATCGTCATAAATTCCATAAGTGGGGGTGGAAGCAGTAAGGTCTGTGAAACCAATGATACTTCTTAATTCTTTGTGCCCATTTTGAATCTGTTCCCTGCTGCCTGAAATTGTATAAGGAAAATCTCCAAGAAAAAAAACAGCATCAGCATTTTGCCGGTACATTTTTGTATGACAGCACAGGCGATTATGGTGCTGACCAGATGGATTTTTATGCAGGCACAATGGATGTTTACGTGAATGTTATTCCTGCTCCGGGCGCTATTCTACTCGGTTCCATCGGCGTAGGCCTTGTCGGCTGGCTGCGAAGACGCAGAACGTTGTAAATATAAAATTTTATCTGCTTAGAGACGTTCAATACAAGAAATGTGGGTTTCTAAGTTTGTTGTATAGGAATTTGTATTTTTTGACAGGATTTGCAGGATGGAACTGCGGTTTTGTCGCAGGGTTGTTTATTTATAGGATGTGAAATGAAAAAGTTAATTGCAATTTGTGTGATATTTGCTGTTGTGGCTGCTGCTGCTCCGGTGGCTAATGCGCTGGTAACGATCGATTTCGATGCATATAGCGATTATCAAAATTTGGATGGGATCAACTTGGGCGGGGTCACACTGACTACTTCGACAGGGACAGTAGAAGTGTTTGCCAACCGGGATGGAGCTTCGTACCGTTCGCCGATAAACTCCGTCTCCAGTCCTACAGGAAAAGACCCGATAATCGGTGTCTTCGATGTACCAGTTATTTACGTTAGTCTATGGGCAGGTGACGTAGGCGGCGTAGGCGATGATGATGACCAGTGGCAACTCGATGCTTACGACGCCCCCTTCGGCGGCAATTTACTTGGTTCCGTCACATCGCCAATTTGGATTGGTGATCCTTATGTACAACTGTCGATTACCGCGACTGGGATTATGCGTTTTGAAGCCACATGGTTGGGTCAAGTTGGCGGGATCGCCTACGATGACTTAGAGTTCATACCTATTCCCGCTCCCGGCGCTATTCTGTTAGGCAGCATTGGCGTAGGCCTTGTCGGCTGGCTGAGAAGACGCAGAACACTGTAAAAAACTGAAACCGTTAATGCTAAAAAGGCGAAGCTATACAGCTTCGCCTTTTTTCGATTGTCCACGCCTGGTTCAATTCATTCGTTTTAATTCGTGTAAGCATGTGCCTGCAAAAGCAGGTATTCGTGGCTATCATCAAGCTATTGCTGCCAGAGCCAGTTTTCGGCAAAGATGGCAAGGTCGGCAAGGTCAACTGCCCCATCATTAGTCAAGTCTTCAATGCAAAATTCCTGGATAGACCATTTATTGGAAAATTCAGCAAAGTCCACAAAATTCACCGCCCCGCTGATATCGAAATCGGCTGGATTACCGTTCATACTTGCCTGATTCGTTCCGCCGTAAGCCCCCATATTCATCAATTTGCCATTCGGCCATAATTCGCTGGCGTAGTCCGAGTTTGGGTCTCCTGCATCAATGCAATCACTTGTGTTCACATCATTCACCCAGCTTTGAACGTTCGGGTCCCACCTTCCGTAAGCACTTTGCAGATGGAGATCCCACACATTCGGGTCGCCGTCAGGGTTAAACGATGCGAAACAAGGGTCAGTATCCATATTACCACTACCCCAAATCAGACCCTCACACGGGTCATAAACCGCCGCCTGCCCGTTCTGCACATCACAATACCTGACCGACGTACTGCTGTTATCCGATAAATATATCTGCGGGCCCTGACTTGCTTCATTGGCCCAGAGAATACTGTTTTCGATGGTTGCACTGTCCTCATCCTGGCAGTACAAGGCCCCGCCGAAGTTAGTGGCACGGTTTCGGGTTATGGTGCAATTAACCAGGCTGGTTTTACCCTGGGAGCAACAACTTATGCCGCCGCCGTTGATTGCTTTGTTATTAGTGATAATGCAATTGATGATGACAGGATTACTTAGCACCCACTCAAAGCCGCCGCCTTCGAGACCGGCGGTGTTATCAGTTATAGTGCACCCGATTATCTCTGGATTGCTGCCATAACCGCTTATACCTCCGCCATAATATCCCGCTGAATTGCCTGTTATAATGCAATTAACAATCCTCGGACTGCTGAAATCGCAGTAAAGCCCGCCCCCAAAGACGGGAGCATGAGAGTTCATAATGATGCAATTGCGGATTGTCGGACTGCTGTAAAAACAGTAAACGCCTCCACCGTATGGAACATCGGTTACGGCATAGGCGTTTCTGATGGTAAGCCCGGCAATTACGCAGTTTGCATCTTCGCCGCTGTGAAAATAGAAGCCCCGACCAGCCCCGTTTGGGTCAATGATTGTATTTGCTACTATCTCAGGGTCGTTGGGTTCGGTGCTGCGAATGATAATAGACTTGCCATTTGGGTCAAGGTCATAATTGCCGTTACCGGTATAAATTCCCTCGGCAATTATAACTGTATCGTTGCTGTCAGCCGAATCAATCGCGTCTTGAATTCTTCTGAACGGGTCTTCATAGCTGCCTGTGCCAGGGTCATTTGGGCCGTTAACATCCACGTAGATGACATTGAATGCATGCGAAACAGAAGCAATAGAGAAAATAATCGCTATAACTAACAGGACTTTTGTTTTATACACCCTTACCCCCTTCTTAAATTCGAGATGTTATTATCTGGTGGATAGACTCCTCCATCTTAATTATCCAAGGGACGTATTGCGCCAGCTACCAATCCCATCCCACCATATCGAAATATAATCAACAATCATTGAGTCCCGACACTTCTTCCTGCATATCTCCATCGCCATAGAATGGAGTTGCCGCATACAGTTAAGTCCACCCATTTGCCAGGCGTTTGCGCCGATATCTACCGCTTTGTTCTCGGCCTGCTTGTCGCCAGTCTCTCGCTTAGATAGCAGTCTGGCCAGCTTTTCAGCATAAGGCTGCAGAGCTTGCTCCCATCGGCATCTATCTCGCTCCTCTTGGGTCAATATCTCAGCCAACAAACGTTTTTGCTGCTCCTGTCGTTTTTCTCGCAACGCCTTGATTTGGGCTAAGCGTTTAGCCCGATGTTTTCGGCCCTCTGGTAGTAGCATTTCGAGTAATCCCGCCGCCGGATCAACAACTATCCATACTAAAAAGGTTGTTGCTAAAGTCCCAAGGGCGATTCCCAGCAGCAATTCGCTGACTCTGCGGGCGCCTGTCATTCCCAGACAGCCCGCCAGGCCTCCTAAAAAAGGGGCGACGATGTAGAACATCATATAGTAATTCGTGGTGGTTAACGGATGTTCTGCTTCTATCTTTTGGCTCCTGCCGGCCCCTCTGAAAATTGCGAATAAATATAAACTGACCAGTAGAGAAATAAGTAATGCCGAATACCCCGAGAGGGAGAATATAACCCACCAATTAATATTTGCTTGCCGCAGCGCAAAAACCAGTATATAGCCAGCGCTAAGCATAAACCACGCTGAACTGGCAAGATGAACCAATTTCGATGCGTTTCGCCGACTCATTAGTACCACCGCTTTATTTTGAATTTATTATACACGGGTTAAACGCACTTAGTTAGAAAACCTCATCAATACCCGCTGACCCCGCCACCAGACCTTTGACCACCGGTTTGTATGATGTAGGCTCCGGAGAAAGCTCGTGCAATCGGCCGTATTATCTCTTCAACCTTCATTGCAATAGCGGCCAGCACAGTTGGTGGCACATATATGATGTCACCTTCCTGCAGCAGGACATTTTTACTGTTATCGCCATGAGCCATCATACGGTCGAAGTTCACTTCAAAGATTTTGGGTTTAACACTTTTATCTGCTGACGGCCTGATTACCTGTACCCGTTCTATCCATGCCATAGGGTTTGGTTGTGCCTCTGCAAGAGCGGACAGCAGGCTGTCGCGTCCGGTATAAACTTTTGGGCCGGGCAAATACACCTGGCCCAATACGTAATAGACTTTGCTTTGATATGCAATAAGCCGCACATCGATTGGTTTGTCTCCCGTCAATGTATAAAGTTGCATTACCTTCTGCTGTAGTTCGTTAGCGAGTTCTTCCGGCGTTTTCCCTGCTGCTTCAAACTCACCCAAAGCTTCAAAGCTTATCTTACCGTCCGGCCGAATTCGCTGACGTTGCAGATTGATTTCCGGAACTTTCGAACAGTGTACTTCGATTTCATCTGGTGGCTGCAAAATATAACTCTCCGTGGTTACACTAACCTGTGCCGGCCTGACAAAAGCCTGTATGTCCTTTGGATTAGATGAAAAACACCCCGTCAGACTAACCAGGAATGTCAATACAATCACTTGCAGGAAAATCGCTTTGCACCGCATTTTCAACTCCTTTCGCTTATTGTTTAACCATTGCTAATTGTGGTTAACACTCCCTTTAGCCAATCGCTTATAAACTACCATAATATAAAATCTTATGTGTTTTGTCAAGCTTTTTCAGCCAGGATTTTTTCCTTGCGGCGTCCCATTTTTTGGATGGGTTTTGGCTGCAAGAGGCATATTTGGGACAGATTACCGTATTCTCACGTATGTTGTTGATGGGCTGAGGCAGGAATTCTATTACTTTGGCAGAAGATAGGGGCGGCAACACCTGTGAAGCATAGTACTTTGTCGGCTTTGTCGCTATTCAATTGCCCTACAGTTGCAGACATACGCTGCCTGGGTGGGTCACTATCGTACCATTACCTGCCCGGAATCGGCAACGAGTGTTTGTCCCGTAATGGTACGGGCTCTGTCGGAACATAAAAAGACCACAGAATCGGCAATATCTTGTCCCTTTATCTCGCGATTCAGGGCGGTCTTACTTACATAGTAACCAAAGACTTCATCGGGTTTTATGCCGTGTTTTTTGGCGCAGGTCCTTATATATTCCGGATTCCAAATTTTCGAGCCCTCAAAGACGTTCCCTGGGCAAACACAATTTATCCGTATACCATATTTACCCAGTTCTAATGCCCAGCCGCGTGCCATATGGATTTCGCCGGCCTTTGTCGCATTATACGCAGTATTATCTTTGCTTGCCTCCAGGCCTGATTTAGAACTGATATTTATAATATTGCCCCCAATTCCTTGTTTTGTCATAATCCTTGCAGCTGCCCTTGCCATAAGGAAATAGCCGGTAAGATTAACCTCCATGGCCAGTCGCCATTTTTCAACCGGAAGTTTCACAAGGGAATATGCCGGAGCCACACCCGCCGCATTGACCAGGATATCAAGACCACCCCAGTTTTTCAGCAAAGCCTCGAAGCCCTCTCTGACATTAGCTTCGTTAGTAACATCACAACCGACCACCATTACCTGAGCCTTCGGCAGTTCTTCTTTGATAAAGTTGCGAGTCTGTTCAGCCGCTTTTGTATCAATATCGGCAAGAGCAACTGATGCACCTGCCCGGGCCAGCCCCGCCGCAATACTTCTGCCTAAACCACTGCCTGCCCCGCTTACCACAGCGATACGATCTCGCAACTCATCTTCACCTGAACCGCTCACTAACTTCTTTCGAAAAGTCTCAGCTTCCCACTCACTTATGAAGCTCTGCTGCCGTTTGTTCAAACTGGCAACGCCACCCATACGATATGCGTTAGCACGAATGAAAAATGAGCTGGCCACAATGTCCCTGATGGTAGCGGTGACTTTCTCTCTGGCGGCAACAAAAAGTCCGACACCTCTAACCAGAAACGCCACGGACGGCTTTCTGCTCTTGTTAATTTGTGAGGTCAGTCTGCCTGCAATTTTATCCGAATCGCACTTATCCACCCACATCGCAGGGCCGTTGGCATATACCAGTTCATCCGGCGCCAGAGCCGGATAGAGAAGCATCTTCTGTGCGTCTCTTTGGCGCCAAAACGCAGCGAAGCAATCGTCGTAAAAATAGTTTATCGTGGCATATTTACCGGTCGCCTCAAAAAATGCCCTTCGAATGCAAAGCTTTATGTCGCTGATAATTTGCTGACTTACGAATTTGATTTTTCCTACCTTCGGCTGCCTTAGCCTGCCGTTGCAGCGATTTATGACTCTGCGGACAAGCTGCAAAGCGGCATGGGGGCTTTTTGCCGAGACCAGAAGCCCATGCTTTTCAAGGAAAAGAATCGCGGGTTTTTTGCCAAGCCGGTTCTGATAATTATTAACCAACGCGGCAATTTTCCTTGCGAGCATAAAGCCGGGGTCTGTGTAGGGTACCCAAAGAATGGGCGGTTTTTCATCCTTAAAAAGCTTGTGCAACTCGGCCTTTCCGTTTTTAGCACTCACATAGGCGCCCACAGCATTAGGGTGCAGATGAATCACACACTTATCAAGGAAAGCGTGCAAATGCGTTTCAACCGATGGCCTGGCCTCGGCGGTTACCTTATCATCACAGGCAAGAAGCAACCGATTCACTACCTCAACTTCCCTGGTCTTGGTGTCAAGCTGTGCTATCGACTTATCCTTTATAATCGAGAGCACTGTCTCCAGCCGTAATCTCCACCAGCCCTGGTGCTCGTTCATATCTTTTAGAGCCGTACCGCTACTCTTTATATACATATATTTACCGTCGGCAGTTTTTACCGATGTGTTGCCGCCTCCACCCTGCACAAGGGCAGAATCCTTCCCCGTCGCATTCGATATTCTTATCAACTCCGCCAAAGCTTTGTCCATCGTTGCATATTCCTTATTCTGTATTATAACTATTCCGATTTGTTCCTCTTGACAGTCCAGATGGTTCCGGTGACAAAGTAGACTAAGCTTGGCCAGATGAGTATATTCTTGAATGTGGCAAAGTTCTGGTCGTATTGGCTGCCGGCGGTAACATAGACCCAAATCGACATGGCCAGGCACGTAAGCAGAGACGCGACAGCAACGATTCCCGAAGTCCATAACACAAAATTCTTACCGCTTCCAGGTTGTTTCTCATCTGTGGCCACCTTAGATTCTAAAGTTACATCTCCGGATGTTTGCTCCTGATCCTGAATAGGAAACTTTTCTTTAGCTCCAGCCATAGAAGCGAAGAGGATGTAGAGTACCACAGTTAACAGCCATACGGGAACGAACAGGAAGAACAGGTGCAGCGTTCCGGTCTGTTCGAGGATTATCGCTGTCGCGATGGCAATAGCCCAGCTAAGCATCGCCGGCCAGCTTACCATCAGCTTCTTGTGGGAAACCCAGTATTGAGTGAGGCCTATCTTCGGAAAAATCCAGTGCTCGGCAAAAACTATCGCTCCGACTGGCATCAGCAAAAGGCCATAGTAGCCGACGAAGCTCAGCAGTTTCGTGAACACGAAAGGAAAACATGCAATCGCTGTGGTAGCGATACCAGCCAGAAGCGTTACCATCCACCGCGGCCAGCCGGGCGTTACCGCCTGAAAGGCCAGTCCCGCCCGATATAACGTAGGGTTTGAAGTTGTCCATCCGGCGATAACAACCGCCACAGCGCCAGCCATACCGAGAGCCTGCGTGGCAACTCCACCCGCATCAAGGTTACTAATACTCGTTTTCATTATAACCGCCGTCGCCGCGCCCATAATGCCCGCACAAATCCACGCCAGATAATGCCCGAGGAACATCCCGAAGGCCGAATACAGGCCATAGGATGCCTTCCTGGCATAGCGTAACAGGGCCATATCCGACAAGCCACCATGCATTGCGAGATTACATATCCAGGCAAAGGCAGCCACTTGCCAGAAGCTCATCGGCTGACTACCATTCGGCGTCGTCCCTGTCCATATCATCTTGTTGGCAAGTGTCCAGAAATCCTGAAAATTCCTGATTTGCCCGACCCCCACTGTATTAGCAGCTAATCCCGGAAGCATTGCAATGGCCCCGCTGAGGAACATCAGAAGCAGCCATGGCGAACAAACCGAAGCAAACTGTGCCAGCTTTTTGAAACCCCAAATAGCGAGGGTTACTACCACCGCACCGACACCAATCACGACCAGTACAAAACGGAAATCCTCGGGATACCAGTTGGTCTGGGCGCCGATACCAAACGGAATGCGCACCGCCGAGGCTGAGACCGTAATCATACACCCTGCCAGGATGCAGAACAGTACCGCATTCAAAATATTGTAAACCGTTGTCGCAATCGGCCCGGCAATTTTGCGAAGATACCAGTACAGTGTCAGGCGGGTACGAACGGCGATGGGTGCGCAAACGAACACCCAGGTCAGCACGGCCATCGCATTGCCAATAAGCAGTCCCACAAATATGTCAAAGGCATTCACTCCCCATGCTACGAACAATGCACCGATGACAAACTCGGTACCGGCGGTATGTTCTCCGGCAAAAAGACCTGCAAAGTGCCTGCCCGGCTGAAGTTTATCCTCGGAGACCGGCTCATGCTCAAATTCGTATAGCTTGTCCAGTCTCTTTTTATTGCGCTACTGCTGTGTTTATTGGCTATAATAGATTCCTTTATGTTTTAGATTTTTCCAATTCATCTTAAATTGGTTACCGTGGCCTCATAATCTTCTGTCTCTTTGAGCCAGTTATCCCCTGTCGGAACTTCTGATTTCAAGCAATAGTAATCCCAGACGGCACCGAACGGCATTGTTTTCAACTCTTCCAGCATAGCCAGCCGCGATGTAAAGTCACTGCTGATTTCCATTTGGCGTAACTTATCTGTTGGTTCGAGTAGGGCGATTAAGAGGGCTTTGAGCATACAACGGGTGCCAATCACCCAGGCCGCCACCCGGTTAATGCTGGCGTCGAAGTAGTCAAGGCCAATATGAACCCTTTGAAGGTAATCGCCCCTGACTATCTGCTCGGCAATGGCGATCAGCTCGTCCGAGAGAATAACTACATGGTCGCTGTCCCAGCGAACTGCTCTGCTTACGTGAAGCGATATCTCATCCAGAAAGGTTAATACCGATGAGATTTTATCAGAAACAACCTCCGTAGGATGAAAATGCCCCGTGTCCAGGCACAGCAAAATACCATTTTTGACAGCATAGCCCATATAGAACTCGTGCGAGCCGACGGTATAGCTTTCAACGCCGATACCGAACAGCTTGCTTTCCACGGTATCAAGGTTATACCGCTTATCCGGTTTTTCAGCAAAAATTTCGTCAAGCGATTTCTTTAATAACTGTCTTGGACCGTGACGGTCGACGGGAATGTCCTTGTAACCATCTGGAATCCAAACATTGGTAATGCAGGCGGTTCCGAGCTGCCGTCCCATATACTCGCCGATTTTCCGACTGGCAATTCCGTGCTCAACCCAGAATCTGCGAATGCCTTCATCAGAACTTGCAAGAGTAAAGCCGTTCTCGGCTTTAGGGTGGTAGAAAAAGGTGCCGTTGAAATCCATTCCAATGCCCTGGTCCCTGGCCCAGTCAATCCAGGCGGCGAAATGTGCCGGCTGTATTTCATTGCGTTCAATCTTTTTGCCGCCGGTTTCAGCGTAGATGGCGTGCAGATTCACACGGTGTCTTCCTGGTATCAGACTCAGTGTCTTTTCCAAATCCATTCGCAGTTCATCGGCCGTCCGGGCCTTTCCGGGATAATTTCCAGTGGCCATTATGCCGCCACCGGTGAGTCCTTCTCTCTCTGGTTTCGAATCCTCCTACATCATCACCCTGCCAGCAGTGCAGTGAAATAGCTACCTTGCTTAATCGCTCCATAGCTTTGTCAGTATCAACGTCCAGTTCGGCGTAACGTTGCTTTGTCGCTTCGTGTGCTTTTTCAATCACTCCCGAACCGCTCATTTTGCTCTAATCTCCTGCATCCGTCGCAAATCGTTGACACTTTTAGCTACCGCCACTTTGTGTCCAGAAGTTTTTGTTCTGCTTGCCTCGTCCACAACCCGTTATTCAGACATTCAGCAACTTCCGGCATCTTTTCGCCCAATTCTTTCAGCGGGACCAGTCCCAGGCCTTTACATGCTGGATAAACGATAATCTTGCCGGCTATCAGTCGATTCTCAACCGCTCGAATTCCTTCAATTGCACCCTCAAGGCCACAGACAGCCGCAACAGAGACATTAGTATCAAGCTGAGCCGATTCAACTTTTGCCAACACTTGCTTCATATCGTCAAGAACAGAGCCGCTGGTCCCGATGAAGTATAGCCGTTTGTCAATGTAGCCGTCAAGATTAACTCTGGCGGTAACTGTAGCGGCTATACCGGCAAAGATGTTTATAATGCCCCGACGGCTGCTGCTGTGTACCGAAGCAGCGACCAAATCAGGTATCGGCGCCATTAAAGCGGTATAGTCGAAGGCGCCCTCGATTTTGTTCCTGGTGGAATTATATGGCTTATACTCAACGCTGTTTTTCCTGGCCAAAGGTGCAGCGATTTTTGTCAGCGCAGCCAATCTGTTGTCGTCCACATCCCCCGCAAAAATGCTGACACCTTCAACGCCCTGACAGATGTTTCGTATTACGTGCATCATCCCCATAGGTCCGCCCGCACCGATGATGTTAATCTTATCCCCGTTGCGGATTTCACCTGTCCTGGGGATTATTTTCATAGACTCAGCCGGGTCCGAAGTTGCAGTACCGATTAGGCGAATACCGCCATAGTGAACTCGGCCCACCGGCGTAACGACATCTCTGCCGAATTTACCGCCGCAAAGAACGATATTGAAAAGACCCTGTGCGGCAACTTTTGCAAACAACGCTTCGGCCGTCTCTGGCACAGAACCAAAATAGATTACATCGTCATAGCCGGCATCGGTAAGCTCCGATATATTTGCAGCCCTTTTTACCTCCACATCCAATCCTGCCGGTTCCGCAGAGGAGGCAAGCCACGTTATTTGAGCCGGCCTGCCGTAACGGTTGAGCAAATTGCCAAAAACATCTTCAGCAATTTCTGAATCCGCAACAACAAGCATCCGGCCATCCGTTTTTAGATTTTGCCGTTCTTTAGAGGCGTAGGCGTTTTCAACACAGGCCCACGGCTCCACCAAAGCCACCGCAGAGTCGGAAAGCTCCTCTGAAAATGGCATCAGCACTGATTCACCTTCCGGAGATAGTATTACTCTCTCGTCCATCAGCACGTATTCCTGAAGGGCACCTTCGAAATTGTACCCGAAAGCGGCATTGGAATTAGCGGTACGCAGCCAGCGGTAATCGGCCTGAACAAGACAGCGTTGTCCGGGCTTAAAGTTTTCCACTCCGGGACCAACCGCCTCAATCTTCACCACCGCTTCATGGCCTGGAACAGTTGGCTTTCGGCCGGGAACATAGCTGGGAATTTCTTTGAGTACGCCGGGGTCAATGCCGGAAATTATGCCGCTCTTTCTGACATGTGATGAAAATTGCTTCAGTAATTTAAGGTCGGAAAAGCATAGCCCCACCACTTCAACCCGACAGAGAATTTGATGCTGACCGGGCGCGATAATTTCTTTGGAGGTATTCAGGACAAGCTCATCCGGGCCAACCAGCTGCACTGCACATTGCGTTTTGGGTACATCTGCCATAATTTCTATTTCACTTTTATCAATTGCTCATTTTATCTCAAACTGACCATCGGTCAGTTTGAGTAATATATTCTCGGCAGTAACATCTTCGTTTAAGTCGGCAAGAGTATCTTCCTGTTCCGGCTGGAGTGAATTTCCAAGGGTGCGGAAGAATTCATTTTTCTCAGCGACGTTTTTGAAATTTTTCTTAGCCCAATCGCTGGTATATCCCAGCCCGCATTTTTGCTGAAGCGCCGAATGGGCATAAATGATATATGCACCTTTCAGGAATATCGGCGTCAACGGCGAGAGTTCGGCGGTATTGAAACTATCCACAAATTTTTGCCCGGGGCTGTTCATTTCCGTTCCGACTACAACAGGTAGATGCAGCGATTCGGCCAATTCCACTATTCTGTAAAGGTTCTCCAGTTTTTCATTTTTGACACCTGGGGTATAATTACGGTCCGGGATAATATTGATAGCCGCCGCCCCCGTACTCATAGCCACTTCCAAAAGCTCTTCAATATCCTTTTCGCCGTCACTGGTGCCATCCAGCCACGTTACAGTCGGAATTGCCCCGGCCGCCAAAGCGAATCGATTGGTATCAGCCATCGATGGAAACGAGCCTTTATCGGGCTGGACATAGCCGACGCCACCTTTTTTCATTGTTGTTGCGCGAATCATAAGCATCAAAGCAGACCTGTCTGGCACATAAACTGAATCAGCGTCATTCGAAAGTTTTTCATAACAGAATTCGGCTAACTTTCCTTTTTCGCTAAATATCTTTTCAGTTTTGAGTGCATAAGCCAGACATATATGTCGTTCAGTAGCATTACCCGCAGGTGTCAGAGGCAATACATCTTTTTCATAATCCAATTCCACAGGCGTCAGATATTTGTTTACCCGTTCCATCAATCTTAAGTTTCTCTGCTGGCTGGTTTGTCGAAGATTGAGCAAAAACTTCTGCTGCTCACCTTCCAGCCGGGCCCTGGGAAATCCCACCCCCATATGGTACGTGATTCCCGGCTCACCGGGCGAGGTAATCTCTCTTGTAGAAAACTCCGGCACAAAAACCCGCGTCTCCAACCCCGCGCAAGCCTTTAGGCCAAGTATCCCTGCTGCCTCAAGAAATTCATCCAGTGCATCGAGTACATCGAAATCGACCACTCCTGCAACAGCCAAACCGGCCTTGCGCGCCAGCCAGGCGAATTTGCTTGGTGAATAGCCGTAACTGTTGTAAGAAAAAAAGGTATGACAGTGCAGGTTAACATTTGTGCCCGGCTGTGGCAAAGTTTGCTCGCCCACCTGCACCTTTTCACATAGTTCCAACAGTGCCTGTCTTCTTTCGGTGGAATTAAAACTATCCAGTTTTTGCTCAAGCTCTTCTATCATATTCTCGACTCTCGACTCTCGTATTTAGGTTATCGAGCATCGAGAACCATTTAACCAATTACCAATTTATATTGTTCTTCCCAAAGTTGGCTGTCCTCGGGCTGATATTCTTTGAGGTCGAATGAATTACGGACAATTTCTCTGGCTTCTGCAAGCGTTTTTATCTGCCCTGTCGCTTTAGCCTGTATCAGAATATTACCGCTGGCTGTTGCCTCGATGGGCCCTGCGACTACCCTTTTTCCGATAGCATTTGCTGTAAATTGGCAAAGCAGTTCATTTTGAATGCCGCCGCCGACAATATGCAGACAATCAGGGCTCGTACCTGTAATGTCCTCAATCTCTTCGAACACCCTGCGATACTTAAAGGCAAGACTTTCCAATATTGTTCTTACCATTTGGCCTTTATCGTTTATTGTCTTTTGCCCTGATTGTCTAAGATAGTCATTTATTCGTTTCGGCATATCGCCGGGCGAAAAGAATTCGCCACAGTCGGGGTCAATATATGCCGTGAATGGCTCAGCTTTTTGGGCCGTCTCAGTCAATTCTGCATAGGAGAGTTCAACTCCCTCTTTTTGCCATTGTCTTTTGCATTCCTGAACCAGCCATAGCCCCATTATGTTTTTCAAAAGACGAATTGTGTTTTCAACTCCTCCTTCGTTTGCGAACTCGTATTCGAAAGTCTTATTGTTAATAATTATCTTCGGCACTTCCACGCCCATCAGAGACCAGGTTCCGGAGGACAGATATGCCCAATTATTATCTTCGGCTGGTACAGCAGCGACGGCGGAAGCGGTATCGTGTGAACCAACTGCAATGACGTCAATCGGCTCACAGCCGAGTTCATTTACAATCTCGTTGGTCAATTGGCCTACAATTGTGCCGGGCTGAACGATATTCGGCATAATATCAATTGGCAGGGACAGTTTGTCAAAAATCTCTTTTGACCATTGACCTGTTTTCATATCCATCAATTGAGATGTGCTTGCAAGACAGTATTCGCCGTAAACCTGGCCGCATAAGTAATAAGCGAACAAATCAGCGATGAAGATTAGATTTTTCGCTTTGGCTAAAACATCTGAATTTGCCATACGCATCGCAAGAAGTTGATAGACGCTGTTTATCTGCATAAACTGCAGGCCGGTATTCTCATAAATTTCGCGTTTGTCCATCAGTTCAAACGCCTTCTCCATCATCCCATCGGTTCGGCTGTTGCGGTAGTGATAAGGATTTTCAATCAGCTTGCCGTCCGCACCTATCAGACCGAAATCAACACCCCAACTATCGACCCCGATGCCGGCAATATCTGAGTTTGTCTGTTTTACTGCTTTGCCTATGCCGGTCTTAAGTTCGGAAAGCAACCTGTTGAAATCCCAGCGTAGTGAGCCGTTTTTTTCAATCGGATTGTTACTGAAGCGGCAAATCTCCTCGAGAACAAGTTTATCAGGTGAAACCGAGCCAAGTGTTACTCTGCCGCTTTCAGCACCAAAATCAACTGCGATATATTGTTTTTCCTGTTTTATCTCGAATGTCCAAAAACTCACTACAGGTAGCTTAGTTACAAAGAAATTAACGGAGAGGGCGGGATTCGAACCCGCGGTACAGGCATTACCCGTACGACGGTTTAGCAAACCGTTACCTTCAGCCACTCGGTCACCTCTCCGAATAACGGAACGGTAGTTTACATTTTGCCGGTCCGTATTGCAAGAAGATAAGTAGAAGTCATCCCAAAACCTGCTTTGATGACGAAAATGAGAACTTTTGGCGCCTGGCAAGGAGGCCGAAACAGGCATAGCTATAACTATTCCGATGCAGGCCCCTTAGGGGCAGGCCGACGATGTCCAGACGACAAAAGAGCCATTTGCAGACCAAATGAGGTTTTGGGATGGCTTCTAATAAACTGCGTTTTTTTACAGCCACCGCGCAAAGCGGCTCGAACAATATAAACCTGGCCGGTTAGAAGGGCTTCCATCCCAGCTACAATGACTAAACAGTTTGACACAGAACCTGCTGACGTTACAATTCAAAAGTTAAATTGACAACGGAATTGAAATTCACTGTCTGTACAATACGGAAAGGAATCAGCAATGACCTCACGAGAGCGGGTTTTAGCAGCCCTGGACCATCGTCAACCTGACCGTATTCCCGTCGATTTTTCCAGTCACCGCTCCTCTGGCATCGCAGCAATCGCATACCGGAAGTTGCGAGAGTATCTTGGACTGCCGTTCAGGCCGATTCGCGTTTACGATATGGTACAGCAGTTAGCCATTGTGGATGAGGATGTGCTGGAGCGGTTTGGCGTAGATACCATTGAGTTGGGCAGGGGATTTCTGCTTGAAGATGATGACTGGAAAGACTGGGTACTGCCTGACGGCACACCCTGCAGAATACCCTTTTATATCAATATTGAAAAGCGGGCGGACGGCTGGTATCTGCTGACGGACGATGGCTGTGAGTTGGGGGTTCAGAAAGCCGGCTGTCTTTATTTTGAGCAGACCCACTTTCCTCTTATGGAGCGCAGCATTACAGACGATGATTTTTCCGATTTGCAGGATATGCTGGGCCGTACTATATGGGCTGGCGTACCGCATCCTGGTGCGCATCTGCGGCTGGACGAGGAAGGGCTGGCTGAGATGGCACGCCGGGCGAAAGCCCTGCGTGAGTCCACCGACCGTGCCATTGTCGGTATGTTTGGCGGTAATATGTTTGAGCTGCCTCAGTGGCTGTACCGAATGGACAATTACCTTATGTATATGGGTCTTTATCCTGAAGCGGTTATCCGTCTGTCAGAAAAGCTCTGTTCCATCCATATGCAGAACCTGGAGAAGTGGCTGGGCGCCGTGGGGCAGTATATTGACATCGTAATTTTTGGTGACGACCTTGGCGGCCAGAATGGGCCGCTTCTTTCTCCGAAGATGTACCGCGAATATTATAAGCCCTACCATCACAGGCTATGGAGTCGTGCCGGAGAATTGGCCGATGCCAATGTTCAGCTTCATT
>CAJVYK010000022.1 GCA_913009865.1 uncultured bacterium | reverse complement strand
TTTATCTTTCGCCCAGGTTACACTAAAGACTCTATCGGAGAAATAAATTGATCCGACATTTGCCTCTTCGCCTTTGTAATCTTTGTAGATTTTCGCTTTTTGGACTGCTACCTCACCGGTTTCTTTCAATTCTTTCGTCGGCTTTGCTTTCATCGGCAGTATGATTTTTACATCTTTACCATTGAGCGAAGGCAATAGTTTCGTAAGCAGTTTCATCGGGATATTACTGATTCTGACTTTTCTTGACTTTTTGATTTTATTGGTTATCGCTTCGAGAGCTTCTTTAGTGGAGCGAAAAGTCGTTGATATTTTTGCTTCGTATTGTCCATCGACTATCGGCATTTGGTTTCTCCTTAATTAAAATCCGTGTAAATCAGTGTTAATCCGTGGTTAATTTTCTTATATGCTCTAACAGTCCGCCGGCGTTGATTATTTCCAGGGCAAAGTCCGGCAGCGGATTAAAGTTAATATCAATACCATCGGTTTTATTTTTAATCAAGCCTTGTTTATAATCGATTTGCAGTTCGTTACCGTCGTTGATTTTTTCCGGGGCGTCCAGCAACTCGATCAGATAGAAGCCGTTATTGATAGCGTTGCGATAGAAGATTCGGGCGAAAGATTTAGCGATAACGGTTTGGACGCCCGCTCCGCGAATCGCCCAGACGGCGTGCTCTCTGCTCGAGCCGCAGCCGAAGTCCTCGCCGGCAACGATACAATCGCCCGGTTTGGCCTTGTTGACAAAGTCGGGGTCCAAATCTTCCAGACAGTGCTTTGCCAGTTCAGCTCGGTCATCAGTGTTCAGATACCGGGCTGGTATAATTTCATCGGTATTTATGTGGTCTCTTTTGTAAACGTGCGCTTTTGCCATATTTGCTCCCCTTTTAATCACTGATTACGCTGATTAAGCTGATTATTATTGGATTTATTTGTGTATATAAGTCTTTTGTAGTCAAGAGACTTTGTTCCAAAATTGATAAGCAACCCAATTTCAATTCCACTTGCTTTTAAATAACTGATAACCTGGATTCTATCAATCTCGTTGAGTTCTTTAACCGCCTTTATTTCGACCACCACTTGTCCCGCCACAAGAAAATCACAAAAGAACTACTTGACGATTTTGCCTCTATAGTAAATAGGTAATTGTTTTTGTCTTTCGTATTCAATGCGCCCGTATTCAAATTCCACCGCCAGAGCTTCATCATAGACACTTTCGAGAAAACCAGGGCCTAACCTTCGATGCACTTCCATAGCTGCGCCAATAATATCACCCGTAATCCCGCTGGCTACGTACTGATTTTTAACAATTAAAGCCAATTGCAAAACTTTCTTATCTAATCAAATCTTTACTTTTAAAAATTTACTTCAATCAGTTTAATCAGTGAAATCAGTGATTAAATATATTTTCTCGGGTCGGTCAATTTTCCTTCTATAGCACTTGCCGCTGTGGTAGCCGGGCTGGCTAAATAGACTTCGCTTTTGGGATGTCCCATTCGGCCGACGAAGTTTCTATTGGTTGTGCTTACGCACTTTTCGCCGGCGGCGAGGACGCCCATAAATCCGCCGAGGCACGCCCCGCAGGTCGGAGCGGCGATTACACAGCCGGCATCGTAAAATATATCGAACAGGCCTTCATCGTTTGCCTGTTTCCAGATTACCGGCGTAGCAGGTACAATGAGTGTCCGAATAGCAGCTTGTTTTCCTTTGAAGATTTTTGCGGCGATTCGCAAATCCTCGATTCGCCCGTTCGTACAGCTTCCGATATACGCCTGGTCCATTGCCATGCCGGCGCATTGGCTGATTGGTACTCCGCCGCTCGGCAGGTGCGGCAGGGCGACCATCGGTTCAATTTTAGCACAGTCAAACTCCTCAGTTGAGATGTATTCGGCGTCAGCGTCGGATTCATAAACGGTATAATTAGTTTTTTCTTTCAGGTGCTCGTCGAGATACTGCTTTGTTATATTATCGAAGCCGATTATGCCGTTTTTCGCACCGGCTTCGATGGCCATATTTGTTATGGTCATTCTCGCTTCCATTGACATTTCAGCCAAGGCCGGCCCGGCAAATTCCATCGCTTTGTAAAGTGCGCCGTCAACGCCTATTCTCGCAATTACAGCCAGAATAACGTCCTTGCTATAGACTCCGTGGCCGAGCGAGCCGGCCAGGACGAATTTTATCGAAGCCGGGACTTTGAACCATAACTGTCCTGTCGCCAGCGCGGCGGCCAGGTCGGTCGAGCCGACGCCGGTACTGAATGCAGCGAATGCTCCGTATGTGCAGGTGTGTGAATCGCCGCCGATGATTACTTCGCCGGGGCGGATATGGCCCTGCTCGGGCAGCAGTGCGTGACAAACGCCGGCTCTGCCAAGCTTGTAATAGTGCTTTATGTTGTGACGTTTTGCCCAATCATCGAGGCGCTTGTGCAGCTCGGCGCTTTTGATGTCCTTGGCCGGCTGAAAATGGTCCGGCGTTACGACAATTTTTTCTCTGTCGAATACTTTGTCTATTGCCTTTTCAGCGAGCATCGAAATAGCCGGCGGCGTAGTAACATCATGGCACATAATTATATCGATGTTTGCGTTGATAAGCTGGCCCGGACTGACTTTGTCTTTACCTGCCGCTTTCGCCAATATTTTTTCAGTAATCGTCATAGCCATAGATTTCTGTTTTTTCCTTTCTCTTTCTATCCGCTAAGCGCTACCCGCTAAACGCTACCTGCTGCCCGCTAAACGCTATTCTTTTTGGGCAGTTTAACACAGAAAGGCGCCTGAAAAAAGTAAAAAAGCCGTGATCCTCTGACTGTATCCGGATTGGGGGTAAGCCGATGGTAAACGATTCGCAGGGAGTTGCTAAAGAAGATTTACGAACTCTTCAACTGTCAGGCCGGCGTCGGTGATAATCTTTTTGAGAAGACCTTTTCCGATGTCAACGCCTGTGTGAACAGGTATAGTAACGGTTTTACTGGTTTTAGAGTTTATAAGTGTAAGGTGACTGCCTTTCTGACGGTCTTTAGAAAAGCCGACACGTTTCAAAGCTCGTATGAGTTTCTTAGCGGTAACAATTGGAATCTTAGGGCTCATCAAGGCAGTCCGATAGCAATCTCTTCTACATGCACTAACTTTTCTGCCTGAGGAATTTCTTTAGAACGCTTTGAGAGGGACTCTATATGAAGCTCGATTGCCTCTCGAATATTTTTACGGCAATCTTCGATAGTTGGGCCATTGGAAAAACAACCCGGCAGAGTAGGGCTGTAGGCATAGTAGCCCTTGCCATTGTCTTCTTTCTCGATTACTATCTCAAAGGTATAATATTTCATATTTCTTGCCTCAATAATAAAAGATAGCATAAAACGCAGATTTTGTCAATAGTCCCGGCAAACCAACAGCAGAAAAAAACAGTATATCAGCGGGGAAAAATAAATGGCAGGCAAAGCCCACCCTGCACGGTTACTGCTACGGGTTATTGTCCTCAAGCCGGTGAAAGGCCATACTTGCGAAGTTCCGTAGAGAAGGGCTTGTCCAGGGTGAAAGTTAATCACCATGTATTTGGGTCATTTATTCTGATCTGACCCCGAATTCCTCCTCGTCAAAAGGCGTTCTTTCGCAACAAAATCGTCAGAACACATCCTGCTTTTTGGAACGACAATTATACCATTTATCGGACTTTTAATCAAGACTTTTTCAGTGAAAACTTGTACGCCTTTTCGTAGCTTAATTTCTTTTTACGCAATACGATATACGCACGACGCCCGACGAATTAAAGTTCTGCTTTTAATTCGTCCTGTGTACCACTGCTTTGTGCTGATACCATTCGGTTAATGGCATCGACGTAGGCCTTTGCGCTTGCCTCTATGATATCCGTGGAGACGCCCCTGCCTATGTAAATTCGGCCATCCTCGGTGATTTTCACGGTTGCTTCTCCGAGAGCTTCCTTGCCGCCGGTAACAGCTCTTATTGAGTAGCTTTCGAGCTTGGGCGATTGGCCGATAGCTTCCCTGATGGCCTCGTAAGCTGCATCGACAGGGCCGTCACCGCAGGCGGCGGCCTGCATAGTCTCCTTTTTAAAACGTATTTTCACGCTTGCGGTCGGCAGCGTACCGGTTCCGCAGGCAACGTGCAGATACTGCAACTCGTAAACCTGTTCGACAACGTGGATTTCGTCATTGATTATTACAGCGATATCTTCGTCAAAAACTTCCTTTTTCTTGTCAGCGATTTCCATGAATTTCTGGTATGCCTGCTCGAGTTCGTCCTTGGTAAGTTTGAAGCCGAGCTGCCTGCATCTATCTGTGAAGCCGGCTCTGCCGGTATGCCGTCCGAGCACCATACGTGAGCCGACCAGGCCGATAGTTTCGGCAGTCATAATCTCGTAGGTGGTGCGTTCCTTTAATATGCCGTCAACGTGAATGCCGGCTTCGTGTGCGAAGGCATTTTTTCCGACGATGGCCTTGTTCGGCTGAATGACGAAGCCGGTCAGCTGCGAGACTAACTGGCTGGTGCGATAGATTTCTTTGGTGTTGATATCAGTTTGGGCGCCGCATTTCTCGAAGAAGTCTGCCCTTGTGTGTATAGCCATAACAATCTCTTCCAGTGCTGCGTTTCCTGCACGCTCCCCCATACCGTTGAGGGCGCACTCAACCTGTCGTGCACCGTTTCGCACGCCGGCTAATGAATTGGCCACCGCCATACCAAGGTCGTTGTGGCAATGAGTGCTTATTATGCAATCCTCTATTCCCGGCACATCGGATTTAAGCTGAGCGATAATTCTGCCGTATTCATACGGCAGAATATAACCGACTGTGTCGGGTATATTTAACGTCGTTGCACCGGCTTCGATGACGGCGGTTAAAATCTCTACCAGGAACGAGGTTTCGCTTCTGGTGGCATCTTCAGGCGAGAACTCGACATCGTCCGTGAAGCTTTTTGCGTATCGAACCGCCTCGACGGCCATTTTCAAGACCTCATCGCTGTTTTTTTTCAGCTTGTATTTCATATGAATAGGTGAAGTCGCAATGAACGTATGGATGCGTTTATTTTTAGCCGGGCCGACAGCTTTTCCGGCCGCCTCGATATCCTTTCGGTTTGCGCGGGCCAGGGCTGCTATAACCGGGCCGCTGACTGTCTCGGCAACGAGCCGAGTGGCCTCGAACTGAGCCGGGCTGGAGACTGGAAAGCCGGCTTCGATTACATCGACACCCAAAACCGCAAGCTGTCTGGCGATTTCGAGTTTTTCAGTAATTGAAAGCGAGGCGCCCGGAGATTGCTCGCCATCCCTTAAAGTGGTATCGAAAATTATAATATTTTCCTTTTTAGAAACGGACATTTGTTTTCTCCAGAGTTTTGAACTGTTACAGATAGTTACTAACTCAAACTGACCGATTTACGGCCCGAAATCGGTATAACTCATTATTTAATAATATGTTCCATAAAACAAAAAACAATCAAAAAGCCATCCCGACTTCGTCTGGATTCCGCAATTTTGATTTTTGATTTTTCAAACTGGCCACTGGTCAGTTTGAGTAATTATGCCCCAACCAGTGTTAAATTGCCACGAATACCTGTTTTTACAGGCGCAAGTTTACGAAAAAAAGAGGGTTTATAAAAGGTTTTTGTTGTAGAAAGGTTATAGCGCCTGCCGTAAGGCATGCTGTGCATTGCGGCGCAGCAACCGAGTGTTCGGGCCGGGAGCGGCCTTTTGCGAAGAACGAATTGTGCGATTGGTGCTCATAAAGTTAATTATACAAGTCAAACCGGCCCTTTGCAAGTATTTTTTTTACCACAAATTTCAACAGCGATGTTTATAATAATCAACACAATCGTAACTATCTTTCAATAAAATTGTTACATCTGCTGAGAAAATGGAAGACAAACCTGCAATGTTGTTTTTTTGCAACACAGGGTTTTAATTCATACAAGGGTTGCGTTTCAAAAAGCAGAAATAAAACTTAAGAATGTTACTTCAGGGCTGCTTTGAGAGACTTCTAATAAGGGCTGAGCGGAAAAATTCAGCATGAAACTCACCTTATGTGTGCCTGGGTACGAATTTTGCTCAATTATAGCGGTAACCAAGGGGCTTCGGAGGGTCTCTTCAGGGTGATGCAAAGCGAAGTCGAGCGAGAGAGAGGGGACAAAGTGATGGACGAAGCAAAATTGGAAGGCAAAGTCAATGATTTGGTCAAAGAATTTGGCCGGATAGCTAACCTGCAGTACAGAAGACCGGCTTGTCTGGCCAAACAAGCCCTGCACCAGGGCGGTGCGGGGCAGGCCCGTAACAGTCATAAACAGCTTGAAAAAAGCATTAATCGTCTGCAGGAATCCCTCGATTACCTGCGGGTATGTATTAAATATCAGCTTTTCGACCTTGAAGCAACTCGCCGGGAAAATATATACCTTAGAAAAATGCTTGAGGAAAAAAACGGCTAACTCCTTCGTATTACTTTGCCTGCGGTCTGACCGGCCCCAATTCCATCCCGCACATCGGGCACTTACCCTTTTGCGGCATACGCACCTGCGGGTGCATTGAGCATGTCCATAAATTCTGCATCATCATCGGCTGTTCCTGCATCTGCTGGGTCATTTTTTGCTGCATCATCATCTGAAATGCCGTCATAATCTCGGTCAAATGCTCTTTCGGCAGGGCAATCTGAACAGCCATCTTTCCATTACTGATTTTACCTGCGAAAACGACATTGCTTTTTGTCGGGATATCCATCTGCGGCATCGGCACAGGCGCCATAGACATCGCCATTTTGAATACACGCATTAAATTATACGTGACCATAAAATCGGCCTTGCCTGCATCCGGCAGAAGCGTCAGGGCCGACTTTATCTCAGAGGCCATCCGCTTCGAACCGCCGGCCTTGACCGTATCAATCAGCTCACGTATCGCCGAATCCACATCGCCTCCGACTGCATAAACACATAATCCGTCAATTATTGCCCATCGGTAATCAAATCCATCGCCGTACATAGCGTTTATCATTTGCCCCTGCGGTGAATTCGCATCGACTGACTTCATTGTGAACTTAGCTGAATCTATTGAAACGCCTTTATAACTGCCAGCGTCCCGCTTTATTGTAAAGCCGATTTCCATTCCCATTTTCTTATAAAAATCAGCGATACCACTTGTATTCATCATTTCCGCAGCTTCTTCAATAACCCGGTTGAACGTTTTCTCATCCTCAACCGCCATAACATACTTGAACGCAAACGGCGGCTTGTTTTTTGCGTCAACTGAAAACGAACATACCATTGAGCCGCCCATAGAGCTGATTGCATCTGTCGCCAGCGTTTTCCATTTCGCTGTATCCTCGGAGGTCATACTCTCGCCGGCAATCTCCGCCATTAAATCGATACCCTTGTCGTTGATTTGATTCCAGAAAGTTTTATTCACCTGGCAGGCAAAGTTCATCATAGCCCCGTCTTCCAGGTACCCTAAAAGTTTATTCTCCTTCGGAGCTTCATCCTCGGCCACGAGCATATTCGCCATATCCGTCCCCGGCACCGCTGAGACGCTCACGGTCAGATTTAACGCAGTTGGCTTTGGATTGGCTGTCAGCGTTACAGCTTTAGTCTCTTTCATCAGCGTCTCAAGTAAGCCGGCATACATATCCATTATCGCTTCCGGGTTTGCCATCGGCCCCTGGACATTCGGGTCTTCACATTCGGCCATCTTCGCCTTTATCTGTTCAATCTGGCCGAGTGCTATAGGTCCGAAAACTTTAGATGCCTGCTGAACATTTCCATATACCCACAACGGCTCACTTATGGCCAGTTTAGTCTCATCGGCATCGAGTGCTCCGGCCAGCCCTGCTGCCTTGGCATCTGAAATAGATTTTGCCATCGCGACCAGCTTGTCATAATTTTCCGCCGAGCCGACCAATGCGAAATTACCGGCCTGCGTAATCAGCATTGCGGGCCCTGTCTGGCCTGTGATTTTAGAAACCCCTTTCTCGTCCGGCTGGCTGCAATTCGGATTGCCGCTGATGAACTGCTTATAGTCTGTAACCGGAACAAGTCCGCCGATGAACATATTTGAAGGCGGATTGGTTTCTGTTGATTCGCCGGGCGCCGTTACAGCGAAAACCGCAAAGCTGCCCGCCATATTAACGCCATTTAGTTCCGGACTGCCCAACACATTCGCAAACTGCATGCGCGCCAGCATTGCGACCCCTATTGGCACAGGCGAAAGGCCGGCTAAAAACTGGTCTGTTTGATTGAGGGTGTAATCAAGATTGTTCACTCGCACGACAAACAAGCTCTCTGCCGGCACCATTTGCAGCAGCTTATCAGTTGTCTGGCCTGCCACCGGCCGGATGCGGACAGTTCCAGCGGCTTTCGTTGCGGGCTTCGCCCATACTCCCGCTGCAGCGAACAAAATCGACAATACTGCCACAACAGTATTTTCTAAACATCTTTTTGACCTAATCATTTTCCGTACCTCCCTGAATTAAACGCCGTCAAATTCGTTTCGTGCAAACCTTACATTCGGCCTTATAATATATGTCTAAAATGACCATTATGCAAAAGTATTACAAAGAACCCAAAAAAACTTGTTTTTTTATGGATTATGACGGCCTTTTTGGCGCTAAAAGTGCAGATTTTGTGCGGGTAGCTGGAAAGTCCGCCCTGTTTTCTGTCGATAAAACTCAGACTGAGAGGAAAACATTGTTCCATCAAATGGAGTATGATATAATATCACTAAACCAACCAAATCTTAATGACCGATAGTCATTGACAAGACACGAAATACTAACGAGGTAAAAGATGTTTGAGCGTTTTACAGACCGTGCACGTAAAGTTATGGCGTTGGCTAACCAGGAGGCTCAGCGATTTAACCATGAATACATAGGAACCGAGCATGTTCTTCTCGGATTAGTTAAAGAAGGCAGCGGAGTTGGCGCTACCGTCCTGAAGAACCTTGATGTGGACATAAAAAAGCTGCGTCTCGAAGTGGAAAAGCTGGTCAAGAGCGGTCCCGATATGGTCACGATGGGCAAACTGCCGCAGACGCCGCGAGCCAAGAAGGTTATCGAGTACGCAATCGAAGAGGCAAGGGCGCTTAACCATAACTACGTCGGCACCGAACACATCCTGCTGGGTCTGCTGCGTGAGAGCGAAGGGATAGCGGCTCAGGTTCTTATGAATCTGGGCTTGAAGCTTGAGGATGTACGGCAGGAAGTCTTAAATCTGCTTGGAGCCGGCGTGGACGAAGAACCTGCCGGCCTTGGAATGAAAATGGCGCCGGCCATTGGCCGAGGCAAGCCGAAGAGTAAAACACCGGCACTGGACAGTTTTGGCAGAGACCTGACCCAATTAGCGGTCAACGACGAGCTTGACCCGGTAATCGGCAGAAGCAACGAGATTGAGCGATTGATACAGGTACTCTGCAGGCGCACGAAAAACAATCCGGTTCTGTTAGGCGAGGCGGGGGTTGGCAAAACCGCTATTGTCGAGGGCCTCAGTCAGCAGATAATCGGCAAACAGGTACCTGAAATCCTCAGAGACAAGCGAATCGTCGTGCTGGACCTGGCAATGATGGTGGCGGGAACAAAATACCGTGGTCAATTCGAAGAGCGAATAAAGGCGGTCATTAACGAGGTTAAAAGAGCAAAGAACGTGATACTTTTCATTGACGAACTGCACACGCTGGTGGGTGCCGGCGGAGCGGAGGGCGCTATCGATGCATCGAATGTGCTCAAGCCCGCCCTTGCCAGAGGGGAAGTGCAGTGTATCGGCGCTACTACTTTAGACGAGTATAGAAAACATATTGAGAAAGACGGCGCTCTTGAAAGGCGGTTCCAGACGATAATTGTTGAGCCGCCCTCGAAGGACGAAACCCTGGATATACTTAAAGGATTACGGGACCGATACGAGGCACACCACAGGGTACGCTTTACAGACGAGGCTCTTTACCAGGCGATAGAACTATCGACCAGATACATTACCGGCAGATGCCTGCCTGACAAGGCGATAGATGTGGTTGACGAGTCTGGCGCAAGGGTGCGACTTAAGAATATGACTCCTCCTCCGGATTTGACGAGGATAGAAGAAAAAATAGAAAAGCTGCAAAGAGAAAAAGATGAGGCGGTCAAAAACGCCGACTATGAACGGGCAGCCGGCTTGAGGGACGAGGCCCAGCGTCTTTTAGACGATAAAACGCAACTACACAAAAAATGGTACGATAAGAATAAAGAGGCGACCGGCGTAGTGGATACCGAGATCATTGCAGAGGTCGTCAGCAAGATGACAGGCGTTCCACTGACCCGGCTGGAAAAGAAGGAAACCCAGCGGCTTTTGGAGCTTGAAGCAGAGCTGCACAAGCGGGTCGTTTCGCAGGATGAGGCTATCAACGCCGTTGCAAAAGCGGTCAGGCGCAGCAGAAGCGGCCTGAAAGACCCGAATCGTCCTATGGGCTGCTTCATACTGCTGGGCCCCAGCGGGGTGGGAAAAACGCTGCTTGCAAAAGCGCTGGCTGAGTTTATGTTCAGCGATGAGAGCTCTCTGATTCAGCTCGATATGAGCGAATTTATGGAGAAGCACAATGTGAGCCGGCTCGTTGGCGCTCCTCCAGGGTACGTGGGCTATGAAGAAGGTGGCCAACTGACCGAGAGAATCAGGCGACGACCCTATGCTGTGCTGCTGCTGGATGAAATTGAAAAGGCCCATCCCGACGTTTACAATATGCTGCTGCAGATTATGGACGAGGGTCGGCTGACGGACAGTTTCGGACGACACATTGACTTCAAAAACGTCATTATTCTTATGACCAGTAATATTGGCGCTGACCTGATAAAAAATGCCGGCGGCTTCGGGTTCGGCAAAAAAAGCACTGAGGCAAACTACGAAAAAATGAAAGAGACACTTGGCAAGGAGGTCGAGCGGCACTTCAGGCCGGAGTTCTTAAATCGTGTCGACGACACCATAGTCTTCAAGGCGCTGACGAGAAAAGATTTGCAGACTATTGTCGAGTACGAACTTGCGAAGGTATTTAAACGACTGGTTGAGCATGGGTTGAAACTGGAACTGACCGAACAGAGCAAGGAATTTCTCATCGACAAAGGTTACAGTCCGGAATTCGGGGCCAGACCTTTGCGAAGAGCGATCGAGCACTATATAGAAGACCCTCTTTCGGAAGCTCTGCTGCGAGGCGAATTCAAAAACAAGAACCTTATAAAGATTGACGTGCAGGACGAAGAGCACTTAAAACTTGATGGCTTTGAGGTAAAACAGCCAAGCGAAAGCAAACATGCCGTTGCACGGCCAAAATAAAAATTAGGGACAAGGGGGCTGTTGAAAAAGGCCCGAATCAAGGTTCGAGATTGCCACAGGCTGCTTTTACATCATCTCAATCCCTCGGCTGCTATCGGGACAGGTGTTGTTCCATTGGGCTTTGCTGTGCGGCTAAAAGCGTTTCAAATTTTTGTTTATCCATCCATTCTACGCTGCCATCCAGTCTTAGCACAATAAATCCACTGCCGACAAGCAGTGAATGATATTTTTTGTCAGTATAAGCTAAAATCTCATCCGGACCTGAGTCAAAGTCAAGCCATCGTGCCCTATACTGCAAATCGCCGAGCCGAACCGCCCCCTCCAGATTTTCTTTAACGCCCTCGACATAAGCTTGAGAAGGCACTGAGCCGTTATCTTTTCGGTACGCCAGGACTATTCGGCCGAGCTGCTCCATCGCCCGCATCGCTTCTGAGCGGTTGACCCAATCCTTGAAGTTAATCATTGCTACGACTGCAACAACCGTAATAACCACTACAGTTACAAGTCTTATTAAGATAGCTCTTTGTTGTTTGTTCAAGATTATAATGTATTTTTTTAACTTCGTTTCTTCGTGTCTTTGTGGCTGATTATTTTTACTTTGCCGTTTGCGATTCGTAATTTACCTTCTGCGAACAGTTTTATGGCTTGCGGATATGCGATACATTCCTGCTCGAAGACTCTGGCGGCGAGTGTTTCAGGTGTGTCGTCGTCTTCGACCTGGCAGCATCGCTGGAGGATTATCGGGCCTTTATCATATTCATTTGTACAAAAATGCACAGTGCAGCCGCTTATTTTACAGCCCTGTTTTAAGACTGCCTGGTGGACATAATGTCCCCACATACCTTTTCCGCCGAAGCTCGGCAGCAGAGCCGGGTGTATGTTCATCACACGGTTTTCATATCGAGCCGGTATCTTCCAGAGGCACAGCCATCCGGCCTGGATGACCAGGTCAACGTTTGCAGCGAGAAGTTCGGCTTCGATGCGTTTGCTTAATTCATTGATGTCGGGGAAGTCTTTTTTACGGATGATTTTCACGTTCAGTCCGGCGGCTTTTGCCTTTTCGGCGCCGCTTACGCGTGCGCGTGAGCTTATTACGACGGCAACTTCGGCATTTAGCCGACCCTTCTTTATGTATTCGAGAATATTCATTAATGTTGTTCCGCCGCCACTGAGCAAAACGCCGAGCCGAGTCGGCTTTTTCGTGGCTCGTGATTCGTGGTTCGTGGTCCGATTCACGATACACGATTCACGATTCACGATAATGTCCTGCCGGCAATCTAAAACGCGGTTTACGAGCTTGTCCGCTTCTTTGTTTTTATCCCTCGCAATGTGTTGGACTTTCCAATTTTCAAATTCACCAAGTAATTTGCGGGCCTGCTGGAAAAGGGGCCTGAGTTGCTCGCTTTTTACCCTGTATTCGCCGTTAACCTGCTTGACGAGCAGCTCACTGTCACTGAAAACCGTTACCTGCTTAGCGCCAATTTGTTTTGCGGATTCGAGAGCTTTTACAAGGGCGGTGTATTCAGCTACGTTGTTCGTAGCCCTGCCGATGAAGATGCCCTTTGCCTGTAACTGAGTTCCGGCGGGGTCAGTCAAAACAAAGCCGGCAGCGGCTGGTCCGGGATTGCCTCTGCTGCCGCCGTCAGTGTGAATAATTATTTGATGTGTTTGTTTCGGCAATATACCAGACCCTCTATCGTATTGTGTTCCGCACGATGGATTAGGCTTGCGAATCACCAAGAACAAGTATTCGTGTACAGTTGGGACAGCGGATTATATCATCCTTAGTCATAAGCAAATTGACCGACTCTGTAATGATGCCCATAAAGCAGCCGCCGCAGCTATAGGCCGTTGTTTTGCCATCCTGCTGCTGCTCAACCACCGCCAACGCTTCGCCATCATAAGTTTCGGCGACGCGTTTGAATAGCTCCAGCGGTTCGGCTGGTATAACTTTAGCTGCCTTGTCCCATTGCGCCTGGATTTCTTGTATCTGGGTCTCGTATTTAGCCGCCATCAGTTCAGTTTCTTTTCTGGTTTGCTCGAGTATCTGTTTTTGCTCTTCTATCTGGCTTCGTATTTTTTCGCACTCCGCTTCGTCTGCCTCGATATCTTTCAGCAAATCGAGAATTTGGGTTTCGATTTTGGAATTATCGGCTTTGGTTGTATTAAGCTGGGTAAGGATTGCGGCATATTCTTTGTTTGTTTTGGCGGCGTTGAGTGATGCTCTCAACCTGGCTATTGTTTTATCTCTGGTCGCCAGTTCCAGTTCCAGGTGGTCGGACTGTATCTTGGCTAATTGAATTTCTTCTTTCTTGGCTTCGAGGCCATTTGCCAGGCTTCTGACCTGATTTTCCTGGATAATTACATTTCTTCTACATCTTGTAAGCTTCGCTTTAACAGCTCGCAGTTGATTTTCAACACTTTGAAGTTTTATCAACCCATTCAATACAGGTCCCATTTATGCTCCTTTGCGCCGGCTCTGAACTTTTTAAGCTCTTCATTATGTTCGTTTATCTTTCAGTCTGCAACAAAAATTTTTGTTTTTTCTTTTGTATGGGGTCGTATAATCAGCGTGCTATGAAGGAGATGTTAAGAAAACTCATTCAAGCTGAAACAACCACTGAAAAGGGTGAATTAGCTTCGGCGCATATAATTTCCGAGCAGCTCAGCCGGTCAGGGATAGCCGGCCGGATAGATAGCTGGGGCGCAGGCCGGGCAAATTTTATCGCACAGATAGACTCGTCCGGGCACAGAGCAGCTCTTTTGTTTGCCTGCCATCTCGATGTTGTCCCGCCCGGCGAGGCGAAATGGCAGCATCCGCCCTTCGATGCAGTTGAAAGTGAGGGCAGAATTTACGGCAGGGGTTCAGCGGATATGAAGGGCGGAATTACTGCGGTGGTTACTGCGGTCAGCCGGATTGTCGAGTCCGGCGTCAAATTAGAGGGCGATATTATACTTTTTGCCGCTGCCGGCGAGGAGACCGATAGCTGCGGAGCGAAGAGATTTATTCGCGACTGGAGCGGACAATTGCCGCAATTAGCCGGCGTGGTTATCCCTGAGCCGACGGACTTTGAGATTGTAACCGCCCATCGTGGAATATTGTGGCTTAAAATTACAACCAGCGGCAAAGCCGCTCACGGCTCGACACCACAATTGGGGGTAAATGCGATAGCTTCAATGAGGGCTTTCCTAAATGAGCTGGATAATTTCAAGATTCGATTCTCCGCAGCAGGACGTCTGACGGCGGAGCCGCACCAGTTGCTGGACAAATGCTCGATGAGCATCAATACAATCACCAGCGGCAAAGCGATTAATGTTGTTCCGGATATGTGCAGTATCGGGATAGACATTCGCACACTGCCCAGCCAAGATCATCAGGATATTATTGACGATTTTCAAAAAATCTTTGCAAAATTAAAACAAGAAAACTCTCAATTTTGTGCAGAGGTATCCGTTGTACGGGAAGTTGGGGCATTGGAAACTAACAACGACTGTGATTTTGTCAGGAACTTTTGCTCCGCCGTTGGAACAAGCGAAACCAGAGCGGTCGGCTTTACCACCGACGGGCCTTTTTTTGCTTCATTGGGTGTGCCGGTGGTAATCTTTGGGCCGGGCAAGGGCGAGCTTTGCCATAAGCCGGACGAATATATTGAAATAAGCGATGTAGAAAAGGCGGTCGAGCATTACAAAAATATCATTTTGAAGTTTTTGTCCTGACTTTACATTGCTGAAAGGTGGTGTGATTATGAAGTTGAAGAATTATTTTGTATATTGTCTGCTTATTTTCCTCCTGGAAGGCTGTGTATGCGAAGAGATTGGGGAAGTTATTGGGAAAATGATGGTCGAACTCCCTGTAGCTACCTCATTTTACTATGCAGAGAATAATAGATGGCCGAATTCGATAGATGAACTTGAAGCCTTCTGTACCGAGATAGAGGGTGCATGCATCAATGTAGATTGGGATAAGTACACCGGTGCAACTTTTCAGGTGTTGTCGGACGGGTCACTTAAAATTGAATCTAATAAGTCTAAAGAACAAAATAGTTCTTTTAGTATGGTTTTGGCCAAGCCAAAACCTCTTAAGGAAGAAGATGAAAGTAAATAATAAATTCGGTGCGTTTTGCTGGCAAGTGGGTTCTGTCGGCTGTTAGAGATAATAAGGAAAATAAAATGGATAATCAAAGTTTCGGCGGGGATAAAAAGGTGCCGATGAGAACATTGCTGGCTAAGTATGAAAGAAAACTTATCGATAAGAATGTACCGAAGTTTCCCGGCTGGCTGCAGGGCTATCATTTAACATTAATGACCATTCCGCTCTCTGTCGGCTTAATCATATTCGGATACCTTGCAAAGAATAATTTCACCTGGCTGTGGCTGTCGTCCCTGATGTTATTTCTGCAGTGGTTTACGGATTCCTTTGACGGCGCTTTGGGCAGATTCAGGGATACCGGAATTCCTAAATGGGGGTTCTTTATGGACCATTTCTTAGACTTTGTATTTATGAGTTCGGTATTCATCGGTTATTCATTTTTGCTTGAAGGTTTTAACAAAGAAATCGTTTATCTGCTGATACCGGTCTTCGGCTGTTTTATGGTAAGTTCATACCTGGCCTTTGGCGCAACCGGCCAATTTAAGATAACGTACCTATGGGCCGGCCCGACTGAAATCAGAATCTGGTTTATCATACTGAATTGTTTAATAATAAAGTTCGGCACCGGCTTTATTGAAAAAGTCCTAATTTACATACTCGCCTTATCTGTCGTTTTCTTATGTATAGTGGTGTACAGAACGCAAAAATATATCTGGAACATCGATATGCAAAATAGAAGAAAATGACCAGATACAACGATGGTTTTTACCCTGTATAATTAAGGCTCAAATCGAAAATCAACTGCAGGTTTGGTCTGGAATTTGTCGATTATGATAATATGTCTTACATTGAAGCGATTTTAGCGTTGTTCGCTATTGTTGACCCGATAGGCAACATTCCCATGTTTCTCGATGTTGCCGAGCACATACCTAATGGCCAAAGTCAAAAGGCCTTCAATACCGCCGTGTCAGTTGGCGTAATTATCCTTTTAGTCTTTTCATTTGCCGGCAATTGGATACTAAGCCATATCTTTCACATTCAGTTAGCGGATTTGCAATTAGCCGGCGGGATATTACTGCTGATTATTGCCATCGACCATTTGATATTCGGCTCGCTTCGCCGGTCGATAGCTGTTAAGGGCACTTTCAGCCCTTATGAGATTGGCTGTGTACCGTTGGCCTGTCCGCTTCTCGCCGGTCCTGGCGCTATGGTAACCAGTCTGACGACACTGGAAAGTTCCGGCCCAGCCAAGGCGTTAATTGCAATCGTTGCGGTCTTTGGCATCCTCTGGCTTATAATGCGGTTCATTCAGCCTATTCATCGTATTCTCGGCAAAATGGTTTGCATGGTATTTTCCAAGGTGATGTGTTTATTCATTGCTGCGATTGGCGTACATATGATAATGTCGGGGTTGCAGTATTATTTCAGCGTCACCTGAAATTATTTTCGCGAAGCGTTTCCTTATCATTTAGCCCCCTGCATCGCAGGGGGTTATCTTGGTAATTTTCTTTTCCCATCGCGGGGGGTTATCTTGGGGTTTTCTTTAATCATGTCTCCGTACATAATCAATTTTATCTTTCAACGACTTCTCATTAAAACAGTACCTCTTATCATATCCCTTTGTCCACACACGCCCGCCAAATCCATTGGTTTTGAGTGCAGCAGTTGCTGCTTTCTTATAACGTCCTGCAACTTTCCCTATCGTCTCATCGATACAATTCGTCACTAAATGCACGTGATTGGAACAAACTGCAAGTGCATAGATTTTATGTTCCAGTTTTTCGGCTTCACTTAAAATCGCTTTTTCTACGATGTTTTTCTGTTCTCTGTCAA
>CAJVYK010000021.1 GCA_913009865.1 uncultured bacterium | reverse complement strand
CGTCGATGAACACGGCAGCAATTTCTATCTTGTCCTCGGCTCAAACGGCATACTTTGTTTATATCCTGAAAAATATTTTGAGCAAATAGTCCTCGCCGTTGCACCCGGGTCCGCTGCGCCGGATGAGGCCGTGGCGTTCGAGCGAATAAGTTTTGCTTTGACCAGCAAGGTGGAACTGGACGCCCAGGGCCGATTGCTCTTAAACGAAAGATTGCGAAAGAGGGCGGGACTGAAAAACCATATTACCCTCGTTGGCGTCAGAGACCATATCGAACTGTGGAACAGTGAAAACTGGGAACAGTATCTTACAGACCATATGGCTCAATACCAGAAACAGATGTTGCAGGCACGGCAGATTGTCCTGCAAAAAGAAAGCCGGGAACTTTAACCTTTAAAGAGGAGGCAAAATGATTGAAGCCGATTCGAACTACTGTCAGATTGTAGAGAAAAGTCTCACTGCTCAAAGACCGATTGACGAACAGACCTTTGCCTCGCTGACAATTCTTACTGAGCGTCTGGAGCAGTTGAAAAAACTCGGTAAGACTTTTTCTAACGTTACATTTTCGCCCGCTGTTAAGAAACTTAAAGCCCGGAAAAACGCTGTGGCCGTGTGCTGAAAATCGCTATCCGTGTTGCGCTGGTTTACATCACAGAGAGCGTTTTGCCGCAAGGGAGTATAAAATTGGGTTTACTGATTCAGAAGTGAATGCCTCAGCAGTAGAACATATACCGGTTCTTGCAGAGACATTAGCCGAACAGATAAACTTACCGCCGGATGGGGTGATGGTCGATGCGACCATAGGACAAGGAAGTCACAGTTTCCTGTTCGGCCAAACACTGGGCCCTGATGGACTGATTTTAGGTCTTGATGTGGATAAAGATTCAATCCGAAGGGCCCAATTGAAATTAAAGGGCCTTGCTTGTAAGATTATTCTGCTTCATTCGAATTTTTCTCAAATCAGCGAGCAAGTCCATAAGCAGGGTATAGAAAAGGTAGATTTCATACTGGCGGATTTGGGCCTCTGTTCGGCACAGTTGACCAACGTCGAGATGGGACTGAGTTTTCTTCACGATATGCCGCTCGATATGAGAATCGACAAAAGATTAAAGACCACCGCTGCCGATATAGTTAATAAAGCGGACGAGAAATCCTTAGCTGATTTGATTTATAAGTTCGGCCAGGACAGAGCTTCACGGCGGATTGCACGGTTTATCGTGCGTCACCGCGGCGGCGAGCCGATAACCACGACCGGCCAATTAGCAGCGATAGTCTGCAGAGCGCTGAGCAAGCCCGGGCGAAAGCGAAGGGCCAGGATTCACCCGGCAACCAGAACTTTTCAGGCGCTGAGGATTGCGGTCAATAACGAGTTGGAGAATCTGGCCGAATTGCTTGCCTCATCGCCGGAACTGCTGAAGAGAAATGGTTACATAGCGGTCATTAGTTTTCACAGTCTGGAAGACAGATTGGTTAAGAACGATTTTAGGCAAAATAAAAAGGATGGTATTTACAGAATCATCACGAAAAAACCGATTGTGCCGTCCCGGCAGGAAATCGTAGAAAATCGGCGGGCAAGGAGCGCAAAGTTAAGAATAGCACAATTGAGTTCAGGGTTCGTGGTTCATAGTCTATGAACAATGAACTCATAACAATGAACCCATTAATGGAGTTTTTTTTATGACTTCCGACGCTAAGATTGGATTGCTGTTAGGCCTGGTTTTTATATTTATAATTGCATTTATAATCAACGGACTGCCAAGCTTTCGCAGGGATACAAACAATAACGAACTGACTACCACCGCAGTTGGTTTGCAGAATAATCAGCCGGGCCTTGGAACCAGGGAGCGTAAAGTCAGCCGTGAGGTTATCAATCAGGATATTCGCTCCATAAGGCCGCTGCCGAACAGCGCTTGGGCAGAGGAAAAAACCAGGGAAGCCATTGAAATCAAGCCGGTTGCTCCGGCCCTGCCCCCGCCGACTATCACTAAAAAAAGCGGACTCGATAATCCTGCGTCCGTCAAACCGACTTTGCCAAAAGTTTATGTTGTCAGCGCCGGCGATAACCTGGCTGTTATAGCCAAAAAAGTTTACGGCCCCCGGGATGGCAATAAAAGAATAAATATCACGCGGATATTTAAGGCCAATGCCAGGTTTCTGAAATCGCCTGATGAGATTTATGAAGGGCAAAAGCTTATCATACCACCGCTGTCGGCTTCGGCGCCGAATAAAAACAAAATTGCGAGCGTCTTTTCCACTATGGAGTTTGCGAAGGTTGATGCCATCGGCAAAAGACATCTTTCGACCGATAGCCGCCGAGCAAAACGAAGTGGTCGATACCTCGTACAGGAAGGTGACAGTTTATGGCAAATCGCCGCTGAGCAGCTCGGAGACGGCAGTCGCTACAGCGAAATAGCCGAACTAAATGCTGATATTTTAGACGACGAGGACAGTCTGGCCGTTGGGATGCGTTTGAAGTTGCCGGCTCGATAAAGTGTTTATAAGAATTAAGAATTGAGAATCGAAACGGTTAATCATTTTAATATTCTTTTTTTCTCTGCTATCTCGGCGTTCTCCCTCGACTGCGCTCAGGACAGGTCAACGGTTAATCCTTTATTATGATGTTCCGGTTTCGCTCTGTTTTTGTTGTTTTCTGCTTTACAGCTATTTTGATCTTCACCGTCTATCTGCGTAGCGCCAACAATCGCATTTTCTATAAGCTTTGTACCATTAATACCGAACAAAGCCGGCTGAAACAACAGCTTGGCGGCAAACAACTACAGTTGGAAAGTTTAATAAATCCCGCTGCCGTCTCGCAGCGTCTCGGCAAGTAGGTGAGGCGTATCTCGTGAAGCGTGAAGCGTGAAGCGAGATATGAGATACGAATTGAAAAGCGTCCGTTTTATCACCATTTTTTTACTGTTTCTGATTGCAGCATTTCTGTTACTGGCGGGGCGGTGCTTTTATCTGCAGTTTCTCAGGAACGACTATTATATTAGCATTTCCACAAAACAGCAGCAGAAGCGCACAACGCAAAAACCTCAGCGCGGCGTGATTCTCGATTGTCGTGGCAGAGTGCTTGCCGCAAGCAATAAAATCCAGACCATTTTTGCCGAGCCGCGAATCATAAAAAGGCCCAAAAGCATCTCTACCAAACTTGCTCCTATTATGGAAATGGGCGCACACGAAATCTTCAAACTCATCACGGAGAGCAGAAATCCGGGCTTTGTAAAAATCAAGGTCGGCGCCGAGCCGAACCAGTGCACTGCCGCCGGCAAAATTTATGGTATCGGCGTTCAATCTGATTGGCAAAGGTATTACCCGATGGGTCCGCTGGCGGCACATGTTGTTGGTTTTACAAGTGTTGACAATCAGGGTTTGGACGGTATTGAATTACAATACGACAAAGAACTCGCCGGTTCTGCGGGCCGGAATACATTCTTCGCCGATTCACTTCGCCGGCCCATTCGGCTAAAACAACAAAGCAGCGTTTTGAGCGATGGCGTCGGGATTATTTTGACTCTTGATGCCTCCATTCAGCAGTTTGCACGAGCCGAACTGCTCAAACAATACGAAAGTTACGAGGCCGAGTCGGCTGTAGCGATTGTAGCTGAACCGGCGACCGGGGCGATATTGGCTATGGTTTCACTGCCCAGTTTCGACCCTAACGACATCCGCTCTGCCGAGCCAAATAATCTGGGCAATCGGGCGATAACCGACCAATTTGAGCCGGGCAGTTTGCTAAAGCCGATTGCCGCCGCAATTGCAATCGATGCCGGCGTTGTAGAGCCGAACGAAAAAATCTTCTGCGAATATGGTAACTATCACGGCAAAGGCTTTGGGCGAATCGGCGAATACGGCGACCACAAATTCGGCAATCTGACGGTACGCCAGATTCTGGTACATTCCAGTAATATAGGAATGGCCAAAATCGGGCAAAGAACCGGCAAAGAGACGCTTTATAGGGGCCTGAAGCTTTTCGGTTTCGGCCAAAAAACGGGCATCGACTTGCCCGGCGAAGCAGACGGACTCTTGTGGCCGGTACAGAAGTGGACGGGATACAGCGTAACTCGAATACCTTTTGGCCAGGAAATTTCTGTAACTGCGATTCAACTGGTTCGGGCTTTCTGCGTACTTGCCAATGGCGGCCGCCCAGTCCGCCCGTTTTTGGTCAGGGCAATGGTGGGAAAAGGCGGGCAGGTTCTCAAACTAAAAAAAACCGAACGACCGGCATCTGCTGTTGGCTTCATCATCAAACCGGAAGTTGCCCGCTGGATTGTTACTGATGCTCTGGTTGGCGTAGTTAATGAAGGAACGGGCAGGAAAGCCAAGCTGGAAAAATGGCAGGTATTCGGCAAGACCGGAACCGCTCAATTAGCTAAGAGCGAAGCAAGAGGTTATTCGGATAGCGACTATATCGCTTCTTTTATAGCGGGTGCCCCGGCTCAAAATCCGGCCGTGGTGGTTTTAGTTTCGATACGCAAGCCAAACATCAAACTCGGCAAGGGCTATACCGGCGGAACCGTAGCCGCCCCGGTAGTTGCCAAGATACTTGCAAGAACCCTGAATTATCTCGAGAATCGTGGTTTGTAAATCGTGTACCCGCCGTGAGGCGTGCTGCGCAGTGAATCAAGCTGCAAACCACGAATCACAGCCCCCCAATATATTCAGCTTCGATACAGAACTGGATAATGCTGCGGGCTAAAGGTGCAGCGTCCCCTGAACCGCTTTGTCCGCCTTCGACGAGGACGGCTATTGCGATGGCCCGTCCTGTATTATCCTCGGCGAAACCTGCGAACCAGGCATTGTCCGGCTCTTGTGTTGAGCCGGTCTTTCCGTAAACCTTTACACCCTGCCCGGCAAAACCGGCGGGGGCAAATTCCCTGTAAGCTGTTCCGCCCGGCTCGTTGACAACACCGCTCATACCATCTCGAACAACATCCAGCGTTTGAGGTGAGATACCGAGGGCTACGCCATCGGAATTTCGATTTTCCTTAAACAGTCTCGGCTGTTTAAGGACTCCGCCTCGTGCAATAGCCGCCATTGCATTTGCCACCTGCAGCGGTGTAACCCGCAAATTTCCCTGACCTATACCGAAATATCTTCTCTCGCTTTTTGCAAGCAATGGTACTTGTTCAAAAGAAGTGATTGTGCCTTTGGCAGCGGTGCTTGCGATTTGTCCTTGTGCTTGTCTTAACTTTCGTGAATCGCTGTTGTTAACGGTTTGTTCGAGATGCGCTTGCCTGCCGTAGCCCAAATTGAACAGCCATTGCTGTAAAACCGATGGGCTGATTCTGTTGGCGAGGCGGGAAAAATAAATATTGCAACTGCCCTTGACGGCGTTGCGGGCGTTGTTGCCGCCATCATATTCCCATTTATCATTGTGGCCGGAGCGGTATTTATTGTATATCCAGCAGCTTGGCCATCCTTTTGGTGCCTTTTGAGCCGGGCAGGGGATAACCTCGTCCGGAGTAATTTTTCCTGTTTCGAGCCCGGCGATAAGAATCAATGGCTTTACAACTGAGCCGGGCGGGTACGACTTATTTATCGCCCGATTCCGCAACGGTTCGTTAGGGTCAACTGCCAGAGCGGCGTAGTCATACCTGACACGGTTCAAATCGAAAACCGGCATCGAAACCAGCGCCAGAATATCGCCTGTTGCAACGTCAATAACGACCACTGCGGTCGGTGCTTTACAATTATTCGGGTTATAAGCACAATCCGTCAAATAATTCTCTATTCTCTGCTGAAGCTCAATATCGAGCGAGAGTGAAACGTCTTTGCCGAACCGTGTTTCTGTTCGATTCACCACCTTGCGGTCTATGTCATAAACAACTTCTCCGCGTCTGCCGCGAAGGATAGTTTCGCAGACATATTCGACTCCGTCTTCCCGTCCGCAAACCTCGTCTTCCAGATAGCTCGATAATTTATCACCTTCGAAAAGCTGCCTGTCCGCTTCCTGTGTCGCCGGGCCGACCCATCCTATTGTTTGAGCAGCGGTATCGCCGTAAGGATAAACCCTGTGTGCTTTCGGCAGAATTCGGATTCCATCAACATTCATAAACTCCAGTTGAGCGGTAAAAATATCGTCGTCGGTTTTTAACTCCAGTAACGGCCATGTTTTGTCCATTTCCGCAATGTCATCGACTTCTCTCACAAGCAGAAGCCGCCGGTCTTCATCCGGGAATTTCTTTTTGAAATCCGCAATTGCCACTGATAATGGAATGCTGTTTATTCTGTTATTATATTTTTCAAGTATATTTGAATTAGGGTCATTTCGTCTCCAGGCCAAAAAAGTGCGTAAATTCCATATTCGGTTGTTTATTGTTTTAATTCTGTTCTCGATATCTGCACGTTCGAGACCAAAATACGTACATTTGTCGATTATCTGCTGCAAATCCTCAATTCCGGTTTGCAGTTCTTTTTCCACCTCAGCCGATGCGATGGCTGCGTCGTCCCGCCTGGCGGCCTTTAACAATTTTGCCCGCCCGACACGCTCGTCCATAAAGCAGCTTAGTCTGTAATTTATATGCAGTTGAAACTGCGGCTCATCACCAGCTAATACCTTGCCCTCCCTGTCGAGTATTCTGCCTCTGACGGTTCCAAGCTGTCGGGACAGGCTTCTTTGTCGCTTTAATTTTGCGATATCATACTGAAGGGACGAGTCAGGCAGTAACTGCATTTGTGTCAGGCGAAGCAGGCAGAGAAGTAGTAAGCAAGCGCTTAGGATTATAAAAATTTTGATTCGTTTATCGTACATCGTAGTTAAGCTGAAAGCTGAAAACTAAAAGCTAAAAGCTGAAAGCCATAGTTTGAAATTCAAAACCTGTTTAATTTTAAGCTTTACGTTTTTCGCTTTACATTTTTCGCTTTTTTATACGCATCCACCAGGCGGATGGCAAGAATAAAAACGGCCCCACCACACTTGAGTACAGTGGTATCCCAAAGAGAGAAATGAATATGTTGGATGTGGCCGGCTGGCCTTTCAGAAGGCTTAAAAGATAGACCAGAGCGCCGGCCAAAAAGCCGGTGATAAATATCGCAAGCGACTGATAGGGCATTTTTCTGATAGTAATAATGCGGTGCAGGTATGCCAGAGCCGTACCGACAAGGCCAAAGCTGATTATTCGCGGCCCCATTGCAGAACCGACAACAATAATATCAGCGGCAAAACCTATCGTGAAAGAGGTTATAATCGCCTCGGTGGTACTGCAGTAGATAGCAAAAAAGACCAGAAGGATTAACAGCAAATCGGGCTTGATATTCGTAACGGCAATTGTATCGACCAAGCTGGCCTGCAGCACGGCAACTAAACAGATAAAAACTGCAAACCGAAACCATCGCATTTAGATATCCTCAGCTACTCTTAGTGCATAAGTCACAATTCGTGGCTTGTTGTTCGTGGCTCAGGTTTCGAAACACGATTCACGAAACACGATTCACGAAACACGATTCACGAAACACGATTCACGATACACGATTCACGATTCACGATTTCACTCTTGCGGATTCATTATGATTACGGCCACGTCTTTTAGTCTTTCTATGTCACAGACGGGTTTGACCGTTATATCCCAAAGCGAGGGATTTTCATCGTCCCTTTTGCATTGGGCCACTTTTCCTGCAATCACAGGGGCGTCCAGAAATCCCGGCTTTTTGTCAGCTAAAACGACATCGCCCGTTTTGACTTTGTATCTTATCGGCAGTAATGGAACTTTGGCTGTATTGCCGTTACCCTGCATTACTCTTCCCACACCCGCTATCTTCACTGCTATTTTGCTCGTTGAGTCAGTAATCAGCTTAACCTGAGCTGTACGGGAGGAGACCTCGGATATGGTTCCGATGATACTGTTGTCCCCGAGGACGAACTGGCCTTTAGCCAGGCCGTCGATTTGGCCGCGGTTGATAATAAGCTTACCGCTCAATTTGTCAATAGTAACTGTGATAACGTCGGCTAACACAAACTTCACGCCCTCCCAAACATATCTATTGTACAGCCCCGACAGTTTTTTGACCTTTTGACGTTCCTGGAGCAGCTCTTCTCTAAGGTTGGCAATATGGTTTTGGTACTGGGATTCTCTACGGCTGATAATATCTGTAAGCGGTTGCTGCGTACGCGCCGAAAGGGTAAAGTTTCTACCGATACTCAGAGGCCAGCGAAAAATGCGAGTGAAAGTGAACTGGAATTTATTTGTGAGCGTTTGGGGGGCAAAGAGAAAAATAAGCCCGGCTAACGTAAACCAGGTAAGTAACATTGCTCTGGAGACTTCTGTTTGCTTCCTTGCCATTATCGTATTGCGTATCGCGTATTGCGTATATCGCATTGCGTATTTGTCTTCTCGCAATACGCATCACGCACGACGCATTACGAATTATTCCCATCCGTACTCACTATGGTCCATAGTGTCTTTCCACAATTCCAGGTTTTCCAGGTACACGCTGGTCCCCCTGGCTACGGAACTGAGTGGGTCCTCAACCCTTTCGACTTTCAAGCCGGTTGCATTTGCCAGCACCGTATCCATACCTCGCAGCAGTGAAGCGCCGCCGCAAATGTGTACGCCGTTGTCTATCAAATCGGCCGCCAATTCCGGCTCGGCCTTTTCCAGCGTTAATGTAACTGCATCTATTATTGAAGCGATGGGTTCTTTAACCGCTTCACGGATTTCCTCGCTTGTTATAACGATTTTTCTCGGCAGGCCCGAGATGGTATCTCTGCCGGCCACCTCCATTGTCAATTCCTCTTCCAGCGGGGCGGCAGAGCCGATTTGTATCTTGACTTTCTCAGCCCTTGCTTCACCGATAAGCAGGTTGTAAGTTTTTTTGAGATGATTAATTACCGCTTCATCCATATCGTCTCCGCCGATGCGGATTGACTCACAGGTGGCGATATCGGCCAGGCTCATTATGGCCACTTCCGTGGTTCCGCCCCCGATATCGACAATCATTGAAGCGGTAGGGTCTGTAATCGGCAGTCCGCAGCCGATTCCCGCCGCCATTGGCTCATCGACCAGATAGACCTTGCGGGCTCCTGCGCGCTCAGCGCTATCGATGACCGCACGGCGTTCGACAGCCGTTATCCCGCTTGGCACAGCAATTACCACTCGCGGCCTGACGAGGCTGCCCCTGCCGTGTACCTTCCTGATAAAATAGCTCAGCATCGCCTCGGTGATTTCAAAATCGCTGATTACGCCGTCCTTTAGAGGTCTTATCGCACTGATTGAGCCGGGTGTTTTGCCGAGCATTTCGCGCGCAACCAAACCAACCGCTTCACCATTGTTCAAAACTATATTGGTTCCTTTGCGAACGGCAACTACAGAGGGTTCATTGAGGACAATGCCTTTACCGCGGACACACACCAGCGTGGTACAGGTACCCAAATCGATACCCATATCCATACTGAACCATCCTAACATCGCGTCCAGCAGCACTTTCGACTCCCTTCTCAATTTTTAATTAGGATACCACGTGGGGTATCCCACTGTGGTTTGACTGACTGACTATCTATAATAAATAAAAAAATGGAATTGTCAACCCCGTTAAAAATTTTCCCTTTTTGTGCCTCTGCCCTGTCAATAGCCGGACTTCCAACGGAATGTACACACTCTCCCTTGTTATACAATTTCTCGGGGTCAATAGTACTACAGCACAACTTATGTAAAAAAACCGCCTTTACAGCTAAAAAATCAAAGATACCTATACCTAAGGCACAGGTGGCATAAATTAAAAAGCAAAATGACAAATCAAAATTCAAAAATAGGGTTTTCGCTCCATAGCTGGCTATCAGGCCTCGACTGCCAACCGTACGTCGGTTATCAAGAACTATTATTTTTGATTTTTACATTGTAATTTTGATTTTTGCATTTTGGTATTTAATATAAATTGGTGTATCTGCTTATATGTCAATATGTTATCACTATTAGTAAAGCCGTAACTTACGCTGTAGTAATAGCCGGCTACGGTATTTTGAATATTGTGCCATACTGAAAATAGCACTTGTAAGCGACAAAAGCTGCGGTAGCCAGCACCACAGAAAACACCAGGGCGAGTAAAGCCGTATAAATATTACTGGAAGCGATTATCTTTCCGCCACGATTTTGCCCATCAGGACTCATATATCAACCTCATAATAATTGTTCATTGTTCATTGTTCATTGTTCATTGTTCATTGATTATGCCTTTTTCAATAATCAGTTACATATTAGTGGATACACTATCACCAACTTTTGGCTGTTGCTGCACAAGTTCCAGGACACCAACGGCCTCTTCGGCATCAACGTCTATGATGAGGATATCACAAAGAAACTTATCGCCGCGAGTAACGTGGAATTTCATACCTTCTTTGACTCCGTCCGCAGAGCCGATGGATATGCTGGCCATAGAATTTTTTAAATCCACTTTTTTTACCAACCCCTGCAGGGCGATATCTTTGGCGCCTGGCATGGCCGGCCGGGCTGTGTCTTTTTTCGGCGTGACCGGCACAGGTGCTGCGGCGACTTGGCCAACCGGCAGTAAGAGTTGGTCTAACCTGCTTTGCAATTCGGACTTTTCTTCGAGCAGCCGTTTTCTTTCTGCTTCCAGTGTTTTTATTATCGCCATTTTCTCAACGAAAGCGGCTGTAGTTTCATTGAGCTCTTTGCGCTGCTTGATTTGTTCAGCTTGAACTCTATTTAGTTCCTCGAGGGTATTTTTTAACAACTGTCCCTGTTTATCGGTAGTTTGGTAGAAATCTTTTGTTATGCTTGTCCAGCTATTTACTTTCTGAAGCAGGCCCGCTTTTTCTCGCTCAACTTCGTCGAGTTTAGCTTGTAATTTAGCGAATTCTCCTTTGAGTGAGGCAATTTCATTTTTCAGCTTGTCCTCCAGCCGTTGGTTTTTGATAATGTTCTCATTTAACTGCCTCTTGGCGCTTTTTTCATTCTCTTTTGCGGCATCGAGTCTGGTTTTAAAAATTTTGTTCTGTTGCTTGAAATTGTCAGCAGTTGCAACGTAAGTTACTACAATCCCGCAGAGGAAAATTGAGGATAACGTCAATAAAACTATTAAAATCTTTGTAAGTGTACTCAAGATTAGCTCCTTTCACCAGCCGTATTTCAAATCACCCATTACCGGTGCAAATTGTACATCACACCGCATTATACCATATAAATAATATATTTTACGTTTCAGCCCCGGAAAGGTCAAGCTATTTTTAGCAAATACAACAACAAATGCGACAAAATGGGCAATGAGGCGGCTAATCGGAGTTCACTCTGCCGATCATTAAGCAAGTGCTCATCGGATTTGTTTCCCACTATACACTGAAAAAACGGCCTTGGCAGCGGCAATACGAACGAATTTAGACTCACTTCGGAGCAGTTGCGGCAGAAATTTTGTAAGAGACGCTGTGCCGATTTCCCCTATCGCCAGTGCTGCCCGTGCCTTAACACGTTCGGCATCTCCTTTACCCATGCCGCGGGCCAGATTTTTCGTAAAAACATCAAGAACTTCCGGCTCTCCGGTGCTGTCGCCGAGCTTGCCGAGCTGTTCGGCTGCGGCCAGACGAACCTCTAATACATCATCATCCAGCATAGTAATCAGGGAATCTTTGGCCTGTACAGTTCCTAATGCCCCCATTGCCCTTATCCCCGTAACTCTATCGTCAGGGCGAGCGCTTATCAGCATTGCCCACAGCTTCGGATATATCCGCTCATCACCAAGCCTTGCTATCGCTTCTATTGCGTTAAATCTGACTTTGTCATCCGAATCGTTGCGTCGCAAGGCCCAATATAAAAACTTTAGTGCGCTTTTATCGCCGCTCTTTCCCAGTAGTAAAGCGGCGTTGGCTCTGACTGTTCTGTCGCTACTGGCTATCGCTTTAAGAAGGATATTAAAGTTTTCAGCAGAGCCAAGTCTGGTAGCAGCATAAGCGGCGGCAATTCTGACGTTCCCGTCTTCATCTTTCAATAATTGCATAATTTCGCTTTTCGCCAGGGAGTATTTCAAATCGCCTACCGCCTTGGCCGCCACGAACCTAACCGGCACGAAATCATCTTTTAGTAATCGCTGCACTTTAGGCATTAACACGATTTGCCTGGTATCTGCGACAACTTCGATAGCCATAGGCCTGATTCGCGGGTCATCATCGGCCAAACCATCCCGAATAATTCGGACAGCTTCAGCTTTGAGGTCGCCAACACTATCAGGATGGCCTATAGCTATTTGCAACGATTCATTGCAGCCCAAGACTATAAAAGCTAAAAGCACAAAGCTAAAAGCTAAAAGCCATAACTTAAAATTCATATCTTTCGGCTTCGCATAAGGACAAGCTTTTACATTTTTCATTTTTTGCTCCTGCTGTTTTTCATTTTCCACCTTACGCCCGCTGCCATTATGAACAAACACAAGCCGAGAGCACAACAAAAATCCAGCCATTGCCCGTTCCTGCTAAAAAAGGTGGTTCTTTTATCTATCGGCACTCTATCGACAAACCATCCAGCACAACCCGTCCGCTTCATAGCTTGGCGCGGCAAAGTCCCTGCCAGAAAACCATTTCTTATACGCCCGAGCGTATCGACCAGACAGCTTATACCCGTATTAACGCTCCGCACGACGGCCAGTCTGTTTTCGACCGCTCTGAAGGCGTAGATAGCTGCGTGCTGAGCCAGTTCCGTACTGGGAAAGACTTTTCCATTCCTGAATCGTACGAACCAGCCGTCGTTACTTATATTAACCAGCCAGTCAATACGTTTTCGGCCCTGTTTATCTACTGCAAATCTTCGGGCAATTGCAGGGACGGTACCCTCGTAACAAATCATCACGCTGAATTTGTAGCGTTTAGCGTTTAGCGTATAGCGTATAGCGTTTAGTTTTTCTTTTCCTGTCCGCTCTACGCTATTACTATCCGCTATTTTTTTGCCGTCGGCCATTTCAAAAACGGTGTATTCGCTGCCATAGTCGAGCGTATAATCGTAATCATAGGGAGTAAATTTCATCAAAAGTTTATGAAGCCATGGTGCGCTCTTCTTAAAGGGTACCACTTCACCGAAGGGAACCAGATGAATTTTATTGTACTTTTCTTTTGCCTGTTCTCCGTTGGGCTTGTAAAGAAACGCCGAGTTATACCTGGCAAGATAGATACTTAAATCATCCTTTCGCCGCCTGATTTGGCCGCCGGGCGCACCTACGAGCACATAGGCCGTATTTTTCGAATGTTCCCTGAGGGCATTGTCGAAATTCTTTTCAGTCTCCGAAGAAACCAGAAACGGCCATACCCCTGTATCTAATATGGCCTGTGCCATTGTCTCCGGCCAGACGATTAGTTCAGCGCCGGCCTTAGCGCTTGCGTAACTGTCCCGCAGCAGCCCATCGAATATCACACTATCTGCCTGCCCCGATTCCTTAACCGACTGCGGAACGTTCGACTGCACTGCGGCGACCAATGGTCCGGCCTCGATGAATTTATCCGATTGGTTTATTCTCCATCGCCCGTAAATTACAGCGGCAACAACTGCGCCGCACACCAGGGCCGTTTTTAGAAGATTACTGATTTTGAAAAGGTTTTTCCCTCCGGCGGCAATTATCAGTTCAGCTATCAATCCATTGACCATTGCTATCAGAAACGAGACGCCGGCTGCGCCGAATATGTCAGCTATCTGGATGAGTGTGATATTTTGATACTGGCTGTGAGCCAGAAACCGCCAGAAAAAACCACCCAGGAAAAGCCCCTGCAGCCGTTCGGCTCCGACGAACAACACCGGCACAGCGATGAACAGCGGTATCTTTTTTTTTCTGCAATATTGCAAAGCAAAAGCCAGTATCGGCCAGAGCAGCGCCGTATAAAAACAGAAGGCCAGCCAGCCGGGCAGTGTAACCGGATATATCCAATACAGGTTACCGAGCCAGTAACAAAGTGAAACCAGATAGGCAATAAGAGCTAAGGATTTAGATTTTGCAGCCGGCGAACAAACGAGAATGAAAGGTACAAGTGCTACCCACGCTAACGCCGAGAAGCTAATCGACGGCTGGATAACCGTCAGCATTAACCCACTGGCAACAAACGGCCAGCAAAGTAGCAGAATGTTCTTTATCTTCACACTTTTCAATAGGCCAAATCCTCTAAAGCCGTCACTATCTCTTCTGTGCTGTAGCGCTTTTGGTTGTTCATTCGCACAGCAAATTGATTTGTAAACAGCTCCGAAAGGTTTTGGTTCATGGCTATCTTCTTTGCTGGTATATTCATATCGGATAATAGCCGTTTCAGTTCGCTCAACTCGGCTGGCTTCAAAGACAAATTGCCACAACGCCGCTTTTTCAATTTTGCCAAACGTTTGTTAGTGTTTCCAACGTACTCTTGAGAGATTTCCACGCCGACATAATTTCTTCCCTGTTGACAAGCTGCTGCTGCTGTAGTTCCCGAGCCGCTAAAAGGGTCGAGCACACAATCTCCAGGGTTGGAGCTTACTGCTATGATTCTTTTTAAAAGGCTTTCCGGCATCTGGCAGGGGTGCCAGCCGGCGCGCTCCTTGAACGTTCCACACACACGAGAAAATCTATTCCAGACGTCATCAGGCAGCTTGCCTGCTGGATTAGCTCGCTTATCGTTATAAATTAATTGCCTGTCCGAAGGGACACGAACAGCATAGTCGTTAAAAGTGAAGTTCTTTTTGTCGTTGGCGAAGTAGAATATGTGTGTATGGGAGCGTGCGAATTTATTTTTCGTTTGTTGGCCGAAAGTATAATGCCATATTATCCAGTTGCGCATAAAAAGTCCCAGTTCGTCAGCTATGATTTTTACATTCGCAGCATAGTCATCGCCTATGGCTATGTAAAACGAGCCGTGTGGCTTTAGAACTTTTTTACAGGCCGTCATCCAGTCTTTTGTCCAGGCGACGTAGTTTTTACTTTTTACTTTGTCATGATATTTGTCGTATTTGTATCCGATATTGAATGGCGGGTCGGCAAAAATCAAGTCTGCGAAAGGTTCATCAATTTTACCCAGAACCTCTATACAGTCGCCGCAAATTATCTTATTGAGAAACTTTTGCATAGCGACATATTATAGATTAGCACTGACTTTGCAAGTGGATTTACCTATCCCCTCCACTCTCGCACCTAACTCAAAATTCAAAACCAATTATCGCTCCCCCTTTTTACTTCGGCGTTCATTATTCCTTGTTCGATATTCGATATTCCTCACGGTCATTCTGAACGACGTGAAGAATCTATTAAAATTACTTTCGCGAAGCGTTTCCTCTTCATTTAGCCCCCTGCATCGCAGGGGGTTTATCCTGAGGTTTTGCCGTTACATATAGCCCCCACCCCTGCGGTGGGGGGAATTTTTGTCCTTTTTACCCACTCCTGCTTGCCCTCCGTAGTGCCGTTAGGCATCCCTTCGGGACAACGAAGGATGGGTACTGGGGGGATTTTTCTTCGCCTTTTCCATTTTTTTGTGTTATTTTATGTCGCTAAAGGCGTGATGCATCCGGGAGCGGATCTCAGCCACGAGATACGCTTCACGAGACTTGTTTTTTTTTTCAAGCAGGAGGCGGCATACGAGATACGAATTTAATTGACGGGAATTGGGGGATTGTGGTTTGATAATCTAATGTAGGGCAGAAAAAGTTGGTGACTGTTTTTATTGTTCAATGAGCCTTAATAAGAAAAATATAAGCTTCTATAAACTTGAAAGATTGGCTGAACTCTCACTAAAGAATGCTATTAGGCTTCACTTTGATTCTATTCTTTTATACAAAAATAAATCTTACCCCTCAGCCTTTCAGCTTTCAGTTTTGGCCTTGGAAGAACTAGGAAAAGCAAAGGAATTGGAAGTCTATTATTTCCATTCAAAAGACACCGGCCCCATGGAACCCAAGGAAGAAGAAAAATATTTGGGTTTGTATTTTTCGCATCAATGGAAACAAAAAGCATTTCTGGCCAGGGAACTATTCGATTTCTCTCCTGCTTATGTCAAACTAATTGAGGAAAAAAAACTAGAATCGAAGAAACAGAAAGCTACTTATGTTGGATTAAAATTAAATAAAGGAAAGGTCGATTTTAGCAGTAGGATTCAGACTCCTTTTTCATTTTCTTCGAAAGATGCAAAACAGCAGATATCATTGATTAATGACGCGCTACTCGATATGTGTAATGTCAACATGCAAGAAGACGGCATTTTTTGGATTGAAGCGATGAATGATATTATAGATAATAATTTGTATCGTAGACTGAAGCATAATTGGAAATTCAAGTCACAGTTAAAATCAAGGCGTTGGTACGAAGTTTGGAAGAAGAATTTTTTGGACAGATAACAAACACTTTCAGCCGGGTCGGGTGCACAGCTTGTTTGAACGCGCGGAATCATTCAACGAAAGAGGTTGAACAGAAAAGCAAGAAGCAACGGGAACTTCTTAAATAGAAACAAAGAAGTCTGTCTTTCCCGTTTTATACAGACTGTATAATTATGCTTGGGCGTAGGAGAGAAAATCATGAAAGCAAAGAAAAGTCTCAAAAAGAGCATTGGCCTATATCGTAGGCTATCACTTAATGACCGCATTTGGGTAACTAATGAGCTTGCGAAAGAATTAAAGCCACTGTCTGAATCTGAAATTAAACGATTGGCAAAATCTTTTGGGTTTGGTGTGTGTCAGCCAAAGATTTTTTTAAGTCACAGCCACCGGGATAAGGGATTTGTCCGCCCATTAGCCCGAAAACTTGAGAATCATGGGATAGGTGTGTGGCTTGATGAGGCAGAGCTCAATGTTGGAGACTCAATACTCTCATGCCTCAGTAAAGCTATTTACGATGTCGATTTTGTATTGGTCGTGATATCCAAGGCGTCAATTAAATCTAGTTGGGTTAAGGAGGAGCTAGAAATAGCTATGACTCGACAAATAGCGGGAAAGAAGCTAACTGTCCTGCCACTAATCAAAGATGATTGTAAACTTCCAAAATTTCTCACAGGCAAATTCTATGCTGACTTCACAACCCCCTACAGGCGAAGAAAGAACTTCGCAATTCTGATAAATAGTATTTTGAACACATTGGTTTGGACAAAAAGCCAAAAGGCACCAAAAGAATTCATGTATTAAAACATAAGAGATTGGATCCTCCTTCGTAAGGAATTGCTACAGAGGACAGACGAGTCCGCCATAGACGGATAAATATTGAAGAAGCAACGGGAACTTCTTATACAGACTGTATAATCATTGTTAGGTGCAGAAGATACTGATCGTAGCGGAGA
>CAJVYK010000020.1 GCA_913009865.1 uncultured bacterium | reverse complement strand
ATCGAGAAATGCGGCCACGCTGAACGCCTCGCTCGGCTCAACTATGTCGATTAAATGGTGCTTGATGCGACTTCTGGCCTCCTCGGACGGCTTGGCGGTGCCGATATCCATCCGGCGATAGACCTTCATCGAGTCGATACTGATTATTTCAGCGCCGATTTCATCAGCTAAATTAAAGGCCAATCGCCCCTTGCCAGATGCGGTAACGCCCAGAATCAAAATGTATTGTTTTTTACAATTCATCGAAAGAAGATATAATATAAAAGACAGAATACAGAATACAGGAAAAAGTTAGCGTACAGCGGGTAGCGTGTAGCGTATAGGAAAAAAACAAAAACTTAGACACAGATGAACACAGATGAACACAGATTAAAAAAAAGAAAAAAACAGTGTAAATCAGTGTAAATCTGTGTCGAAAAAAAACAAAAGACAAAAAACAAAAACTTAGACACAGATGTACACAGATGAACACAGATTAAAAAAAAGAAAAAAACAGCAAAGAAAAAGAAGAAAATCGAAAATCGAGAATTTGACATTCAATTAAGCCAGAAACGCCGGCTTGTAAATGAGACGCTGCAGCGGCTCCTGGCTGAGCAGACCCAGATAAACGCCTCTTTGAAAGAAGCTCTTAAGCATACGCTGGAAGGGCAGGGCAAACGGCTGCGCTCGGCATTGGTGCTGTGGTGCTGCGAACTGCTCAGCGGGAAAGTCAACCACGATGCCCGGATTGCAGCGGCGGCAATTGAAATGGTGCATACCTATTCGCTCGTGCACGATGATTTGCCGGCGATGGACGATGACGACTTTCGGCGGGGACAGCTGACGTGCCATAAACGCTTCGATGAGCCGACCGCTATTCTGACCGGCGATGCCCTCTTAACGCTTGCCTTTGAAATTTTAGCCAAACAGATAGCTGAGCCGAGAATTGCAGTCAGATTGATTGGCCAATTGGCCGAGGCCGCTGGGCCGGCGGGTATGATTGCAGGCCAGATGGCTGATATGAAAGCGGAAAACGAAAAAGGCACCGAGCAGCTTCTGCAAATTATCCATACCAATAAAACAGCTAAGATGTTCAGCTGCGCCTGCAGGATGGGAGCTATCGCCGCCGAGGCCGGCGAAGAACAAATCGAACAGATGGGAACATACGGCCTTAAAATCGGGCTTTCTTTCCAGATAGCGGACGATATTCTCGATGTCTGCGGCTCGAGCGAGCAGCTGGGCAAGACAGCCGGCAAAGACGCAGCAGCAGATAAGTGTACTTACCCAGCGGTGATAGGGCTGGAAAAGTCGAGGCAGTTAGAGAGCAAATTAGCCGACGAAGCGATAGCTGCATTAGAGCCGTTCGGCCCGAAAGCCGACACCCTGCGGCAGTTAGCTGCAGCACTGCTGAAAAGAACAAAATAGCCGCGAAGAAAGTTAGCGTACAGCGTTTAGGAAAAAAACAAAGATAAAACTTAGACGGGATAACAGGATAAAGAGGATAAGTTCAAAAAGAAATAACTCATCCAGATAATCCTGTAATCCTGTCAAAAAAAAATGGATAAGTTCAAAAAGAAATAACTCATCCAGATAATCCTGTAATCCTGTCAAAAAAAAATCAATAATCAATTGATTCAGGCAGGCAGATTGGCTGGGGCAAGGTCGTAGTTCGCAGGGTTGAAAAGACAGGTACGCTCTATCCACTCCCTTATCTCCGGACGGTAATCGAAATTTAAACAGGCAAACTCGCCGAATAACTCAACAGCCATATCGTCATAAGCTATCGCTGCGTCAATCTCGTAATCATAACAGCCGATGTGTATCAGCCGGCCCTCAAAGCCAATCTCAGCCCGCCACTGTTTACCGCCCCTTTGCCGGTGCACGCCTTTGTATCTCGAACTGCCGCCGCTGCGAGGCCTCTGGTTGTATCGATTTTGTGCGTTCGTGCAGAGCCGAAGATTGCTTCTGCGGTTGTCAAGGCCGTTATGATTCTTATGGTCGCAGCACAGCCCTTTTGGAGCGTTCAGAATTTGCCTGTGCATTTTAACGGCAGCACCCTTTTCGCTCCGGACAGCGTAGAAAGTGGTTTTGTCTTTCGCTGCCTGCCATTTGTATTGGCTCAGCTGGTCGAAATCTTCGGCATCTACGATAGCGAATTTACCCTGCGTTAAAGGTATCAGTTTTATATCCAGATTTTTTCCCATTAACTCATCCACCCATTAACTCATTAACCCATTAACCCATTAACTCATATATCCAAGCTCTTTTTTTAGAATTGAGGTGAACACGGCGGCTGGATTTCGGCTCTCCGGCCCGGATGCTTCGAGAGCAAAATCAATTACACGCCGAAAGATAATGTTTTCATCGAAACTGCCCGCCCGGCAGCTCTCGACCAGCCAGCGACTGATTTTTCTAAAGCTCGTCCGGTCGGATTGATTTCTCGGCCGAATCAGAATTTTCAGCGCCTTGTCAAAAGCGAATTGTTTTTCCTGTAACGTTGCTGCGCCGGCTAAATCAATTCCGGCGGTTCGCATTTTTTCCGATAATGTTCGCTGGTCCACTTTTATTTCCCAAAATCGTAGTCGTAAAAAGAGAAAGCTGCTTCGTAATACGAAGCCGTATTCGAGTTATTACAACCGTATTACGAATTCGCTTCGATAGTCTGTCTATAGTTAGACCGGCTTGCGTTTTTGTGTCGAAAAAAGGCCTTTTACCGATGGCGGTTTTTCAGATAACCTGCTATAATAAAAGCAGTAAAGATTTTTTGAAAATTTTTGATTTTATTCGCCGGTTACCTGTGTTTTTGATTGAAATGAGCGAACTTTTAGAACAAATCAATAGCCCTGATGATTTGAAAAAGCTCTCGGCGGGCCAACTAAAACCTTTGGCTGAGCAGATACGACGGTTCATTATCAGCTCGGTCAGTAAGACCGGCGGACATCTGGCCAGCAATCTCGGCGTAGTGGAATTGACCCTGGCACTGCACTATATATTCGATTTCAAAACAGATAAGCTGCTCTGGGATGTCGGCCATCAATGCTATACGCACAAAATCATTACCGGCAGGAAAGATAAGTTTGCTTATCTTCGCCAGGCCGACGGGCTGAGCGGCTTCCCAAATCCGGCTGAAAGCGTATATGACCAGTTCACCGTGGGCCACGCCGGAACATCGGTAGCCACGGCAATAGGGATGGCGCTGGGCGAACAAATAGCGGACAGCGGACAGAGTAAAAAACTAAACGCTATACGCTATACGCTATCTCTGCCACAGGTAAACGCTAATAAAATTGTGGCGATGGTCGGCGATGCCAGTATCGTTAACGGCGTTTCCTTTGAGGCGCTCAATAATCTCGGACTGGTCAAGAGGCAATTACTTATCGTGCTCAACGATAACTCGATGGCGATAGACCCTACAGAGGGGGCGCTGGCAAAATACTTTTCCAAAGTCCGGCTCAGCCAGACTTACGAGGATTTGCGAAGGACTACCAAGAATATCCTGGAACATTTGCCCGTTATCGGCAAAGGGGTTGAAGAGGCGATTGCAAGGATTACAAAGGGTATTCGGATGGTGCTGCCCACCAGCCAGTTGTTCGAGAGTTTGAATATTCCGTACTTTGGTCCTGTTGACGGCCACGATATTGACTCGCTCGTACAATTGTTCGGTGCGCTAGCCCATTTGGACCGCCCGGCGGTTCTGCACGTCTATACGAAGAAGGGCAAGGGCTTTAGTCCTGCCGGTGAAGACCCCAGCAAGTTCCATTCGACCGGGCCGTTCAAGATAAATGGCGACAGTATTGAAGCGGAATCAGGTATTGGCAGGCGCAGTTTCACGAAGGTATTCGGCGAGCATCTGGCTAAATTAGCTGAAAAGGACGATAAAATTATTGCCATAACCTCAGCAATGACTGACGGTACGGGATTAGCTGAATTTCGCTCCAGATTCGCTGACAGATTCTACGACGTTGGGATAGCGGAAAGTGCGGCTGTCGATATTGCAGCGGGACTGGCGAAGAGCGGCTTAAAGCCGGTGGTCTGTATTTACTCGACTTTTCTGCAGCGAAGTTTCGACCAGATATTCCAGGAGGTGGCGTTGCAGAATCTGCCGGTCATTTTCTGTATCGACAGGGCTGGCGTCGTCGGCTCGGACGGGCCGACTCATCATGGGATGATGGATGTCGGCTTTTTGAGAATGATGCCGAATATAGTGCTGGCGGCTCCTGCAAATGAAATTGAGATGAGATTGGCTTTGGAATTTGCCTTGAGCGCAAATAAGCCGGTCTGTTTAAGGTATCCGAAGGATGTTGTTCCTTCGGGTGAGTTTGATATAGGCGCTTGTGCTGAGCCGTTCGAATTAGGCGGGAGTGTGGTCGTTAAAGAAAGCGGCGATTCATCTGTTGCGATTGTTACTTACGGCAGTGTGCTGACAGAGGCGATTGAGGCCGCTGAGCTTTTAGCCAAAGACCGAATTGCGGTTGATGTGATAAATGCCCGATTCGCCGCTCCTGTCGATAAAAAAATTATTATGCTGGCAGGTGAGGGCAAAGGTATAATAACGGTAGAAGACCATCGCCTTGCCTGTGGGTTCGGTTCGGCTGTGCTTGAGCAGGTCGCCGCTGAGTTTGCCGGTTCAATTGTACAGCCGATAACAATGCTCGGGATGCCTAAGGAGTTTATAAAACAGAGTTCCCGCAGCGCACAGCTTATGGAGACAGGTATAAATGCCGAAAGAATAGCGCGGGCGGTGAGAAAGTTAGCGTACAGCGGGTAGCGTATAGCTGTGGCAGAGCTAGCGTATAGAAAAAAAACGAAACTTAGACACAGATGAACACAGATGAACACAGATTAAATATAAGCAAATACTAAATCCTAATATCTAAATGCTAAACAATATCAAAATCCGAAATTCAAATATTCAAAACCGGCTTGTTCAAGATTTGGAACATTTGGTCATTGGAATTTGTTTAGAGTTTAGAGTTTAGTGCTTAGGATTTTAAGACCTTAGTGTCTTAGTGACCCTGTGCCTTAGGTATAGGTATCTGTGTCGAAAAAACAAGAGAATTGGGAATTGGGAATGGTTAAGAGTCGTTTGCCCAGAGTGGTGATTTTCGGCGATAAGGAAAAGAACGGCGTCGCTGAGGCAATTGATGACTTTACGGACTTTGCAAAAGGCAAAGCTGAGACGATAGCAAGTTGCGATATCGAAAACTGCCTGGATGATGTCCTCAGAGACTATGATTTTGCCGTTGTTTTTGGCGGGGATGGCAGCATTATCTCGGCGGCGAGGAATTTGAGCCAGAGCAGTGTTCCGGTAATAGGGGTTAACCTCGGCAAACTTGGTTTCTTAGCGGAATTTAGCGTCAGCGAGCTAAAGATTTCTTTTGACGACATCATATCGGGCAGGGCAAATATAGAGAAACGAATGATGCTGGACTGTAGAGTTTTCAGCGACGGGGCTGAGAGGTTCAGCTCGACGGCTATCAACGATGTTTTTATCACGGCGGGCCTGCCCTTTAGAACGATTGAGTTGAAGATTTTAGTGGACGCTCAGCCGCTCGCCGGCTGTGTAAGTGACGGGCTGATAATTTCCACGCCGACCGGCTCGACTGCTTATAACCTCTCGGCTGGAGGGCCGATACTGGCCGGCAAAATGAAGGCGGTGGTTATCACGCCGATTTGTCCGCATTCATTGAGCTTTCGGCCGATTGTTATCAATGCCGACAGCAGGGTGGAAATCTTTGGAGTACGGGTCAATGAAGGCACGACCGTTTCAATTGATGGGCAGGTTTCGTTGAAGCTGTCGAGTGATGATGTAGTGAGGGTTGAGAGGCAAAGCTGCGATTTTCTGATTGTTAATAACCCGAAACGTACACAGTGGGATACGCTGGCGGAGAAACTGAGGTGGGCAGAAAAACCGAAATATAAAAAATAGTTCATAGTTATGAGTTCATAGTTCATCGATGAACAACGAACAATGAACAACGAACAATGAACAACGAACAATGAACAATGAACAACGAACAAGAGTATTTAGTATTATGAAGAATTGGCTGTTTATTATCACCGTGGGGGTATTTTTTGTTTTATCTGCGGAAAACGGCTGGGCGGAGATGAGAACCGGGATAAGCAGTCCCATTGGGCGGGGGACAATGCCGCCGAGCAGTGTTCGCAGCGGTCTGGTTCGCAGTCCTAACCCAATTGATACCAGCGGTAATCTCTTGATTACCGGCAATGTCCGCGGCAGTAAGTATTTTCGCGGGATTATACCGTATCGGGCGACCTCTGATTTTGATGCGGGCCTTGGCTCGTCATCGCTTGATTCGTTTTTGAGGCGCTCAGCCGGCTCAGAAGATTTTGGTACATTTACCGCCAAACTCAGGCCATATTATTCGCCTACGAGAACAGTAACCACTACAAGAGCCGACTACCCCGGAGTCTTTAGGCCGCCGACTATGCTGAAAGGCCGCAGTAGCGCTGCGGGCGGACTTACGCTGCCTGCTTTGACGAAGAAATCGGCTTGGGGCGGGTTGAATACGACGGCCCCGGGGCTGTCTGTTGCCGGCAGGGGCCGACCGATGTCGATGAATCCGCGGGAACTGGAGAAGCTGCTCTCAAATGAAATTGATGAGCACCCGCAGGACAGCAAACAAATCCCGGACGAAGATGCCGAAAAGCAATACCAAAAGCAGATGGAACTGTTCAGACGTAACTTGCAGCAGGCAAAAGACAAGGCGGCTGAACTCAAGCGAAGTCTGACAGAAAAGGATAACTCTTTGCAGTTGCCCGCTGAGCCGGAGAAGCAAACGTTGAAAAAGCCGGAGGAACAGAGAAGTGAATACTCTCTGCCTGATGTTTATAAGCAGATAGAAACGGAGGAGCAGGGCGAGGACGCCCGGCAGATTGAAACGCAATCGGCAAAGGAGCAGGGAAGCCAAGATGGCCGGCTCGATGTATATGCGCAGATGAAACGGCAGATTGATAATTTGCAAAAAAGTTTTAAGAGAGTACCTGTTGCGGCCAGCAGGGCCGATGCCAACTCCCGCCGGGCAGAGCAGACTAAAGAAGATACCGGATATGAAGAGCGGGCAGGCGAGGGGCGTTATCAAAAAAGTTATCGAGAAAAAAACCCGGCTTTGAAAGAACTTTCCGGCGTTGATTTGTCGGCCAAAGCTAAAGAGATTTTGGGTGAACACAATACTTTTGCTTCCTTTTCGAAAGATAAATTCAATCAGCATCTCAGGGCCGCTGAAGATTATCTAAAACAGGGCAGGTACTATCGGGCTGCGGATGCATATACCCTGGCGTCGCTTTACAAGCCGGACGACCCGCTTGCTTATGCCGGCAAAAGCCATGCGTTATTTGCCGCCGGCGAATATATGAGCAGTGCGCTGTTTCTTGCCAGGGCGCTGAATATTTTCCCGGAATATGCCCTGTTCAAAATCGACATTACAGCTATGGTGGGTGATAAGGACAAGCTCGAGAGCAGAATAGCCGACGTCGAGCAATGGCTGAAAAGAAGCGATGCCGGTGAGCTGCGGTTTTTGCTCGGCTATGTTTATTATCAGATGGGCAGAGTTGAACGGGCCAAAAAAGAGATTGACGCGGCTTACGAAAAAATGCCGGAGTCGTCGGCTGTGGCTATACTTAAAGAAGCAATAAATGATTGACGATTTCCAATTTTCAACTTACGATTTCTAATTAATGGTTTATCAGGAATCTGAAATCGAAGACAGGAAATCCGAAATTGAAAATCTTTTGGGTTTGGGCGGGCTTGTTTCACAATCCTTTGCCGGCTTTGAGCGCCGATCTGAACAGGTTAAAATGGCCGATGCGGTTCAGCAGGCACTTCACAGCGGTCGGCATTTGGCTGTCGAAGCAGGCACAGGCGTCGGCAAGAGCTTTGCATACCTTATCCCTGCGATAGAGTTGGTCCTTAGAGGCGCAGACAAGGTACTGATAAGCACTTTTACCATTACGCTGCAGGAGCAGTTGGCAAGTAAGGATATACCGTTTTTAGCTGGTTGTCTGCCGAAAAAATTCACCGCTGTTCTGGCAAAGGGAAGGAGTAATTATCTTTGCAGACGCCGGCTCGAATTTGCGATGAGAAGGCAAAGGTTACTGTTCAGCGAGTTCGCTGATGAGGTTGCTCAAATAAACGGCTGGGCTAATCGAACCAAAGACGGCTCGCTCAGTGACATCGGATTTGTGCCGAAAAGTATCGTCTGGGATGAGGTCAAAAGCGAACACGGTAACTGCCGGGGACGAAAGTGTCCGCATTTTCACGAATGCTTTTACCGGCGTGCCAGGCGGCAATTAGACAACGCTGATATTATTGTGGCTAACCATGCGCTTATGTTCAGCGACCTTGTGCTCAGAGAGCAGGGAGCATCGGTACTGCCGGATTACAAGTTTGTGATTGTCGATGAGGCGCACAATATCGAGCGTGTGGCTGAAGAGCATTTCGGAATAGATATCAGCAATCATAAAATCAAGTTCCTGCTCGACGGCCTTTACAATCCGAGGACGCATAAAGGGCTTCTGGTTTATATGAAAGCGGAAAAAGCTGTCGATATAGTCAGCCGGACAGCTAAAGCGGCAAGGAATTTCTTTAAGCAGGTTGGCAACTGGTATGAAGCAAACAAGGACGAGACGGGGGGCAGATGTTACAAAAATTTTGTTGACGATACTGTCTCAGGGCATCTCAAAAACCTTGGTTCGGAATTAGCTAAGCTGGCAAAGGGATGCAAAGACGTAGATGAAAAGTTTGAAATCCTGCGGTTCGTCAAAAGATGCGCAGCACTGGTGGACGATTTGGATTGCTTTTTGGTTCAAAAGAAGCCGGATTATGTCTATTGGGTTGAGGCGGCTGCTAACAGAAGAGCAACGGTTCGTTTGAAAAGCGCCGCTATCAATGTCGGCGGCGATGTGAAAAGGTGCCTGTTCGATAAATACGAATCGGTGATACTGACCAGCGCTACACTGAGCAGCACAGAGGCCGTAGAGAAAAGCGGGTTTGATTTCTTTGTCAGCCGAATCGGGCTGAAAGATTTTGACGCCCTTAAACTCGGCTCGCCTTTCGATTACCAAAAACAGGTTACAATCTATATCGAAAAGGATATGCCGAACCCGAATGAACCGGCTTTTATTAGCGCGGTGACTGGGACGGTGAAAAAATACATATTGCAAACGAATGGCAGAGCGTTTGTGCTTTTTACCAGCTATGCTATGCTCAATAGAATCGCTGAGAGAATCGCCGACTGGTTTGATGAGAACAATTTTGAGCTGCTGCAGCAGGGAGCAGGGTTAGACAGGACCTCGCTTTTGAAGCGATTCAGAAAGACCGGCGGCGGCTGTGTTTTGTTCGGGACGGACAGTTTTTGGCAGGGGGTTGATGTGCAGGGCGAGGCGCTTTCGAATGTGATTATCGTTCGGCTGCCGTTTGCTGTTCCTGATAAGCCGTTGCTTGCCGGCCGGTTAGAGCAGATAAAAGAACAGGGAGGCAATCCTTTTTTTGACTATCAACTGCCGTCGGCGATTATAAGGTTCAAGCAGGGCTTCGGCCGGCTGATTCGCAGTAAGACCGATACCGGCATTGTGGTTGTTCTGGACTCTCGCATAGTCAATAAATTCTACGGCAAAAAATTTCTCGCTGCCATACCAAAGTGCAAAACGAAAATCGTTACTGCAGGCGGGTAAATGGTTCGCACCAATAGAAAGAGCTTGTCGCACAGTAGTATTGCGTGTATAATTCACATCTAAAAATAGCCGGCTGTTAGAATAGGATTAGTATGCAAATAAAATTAAAGTTCCTCGGTGCCGCTCGAAATGTTACCGGTTCCAGGCATTTCCTGGAAGCTAACGGTAAAAACGTTCTCATAGATTGCGGACTTTATCAGGAACGGCATTTCAGAGAAAGAAACTGGGACCCGTTTCCCATAGCAGCTAAAAGTATAAATACCGTGCTCTTAACTCATGCTCATCTCGACCATTGCGGGCTGCTGCCGAAGCTGGTTCAGGAGGGATTTAGCGGTAAGATATACTGTACCCCGGCTACCGCAGAGATTGTGCGGATTATACTGCTGGACTCGGCGAAAATTCAGGAAGAAGACGCTGAGTACAAACGCAAAAGACACGAGCGGGAAGGCCGAAAAGGCCCGTATCCGGAGGCGCCGCTTTATACGATAAAAGACGCCGAGGCCTGTTTTCCACTTTTATCGCCCGTCAAATACAGAGAATCAGCGAGCATCGGCGACGGAGTAGAGGCGACTTTCTATGATGCCGGCCATGTGCTTGGCTCTTCGATTATAAGGGTAAAGGTGCGGCAGGAAGGAGAAGAAAGAATTGTTATGTTCTCCGGCGACCTCGGCAGGCCGAACAGGCCCATCGTGTGCGACCCAACTGTTTTTGACAGCGCCGACTATGTCATTATCGAATCCACTTACGGCGATAGAGTACACGAGGACACAAAAGACGTAAAACAGACAATCGCTGAGGTTATAAACTCGACGAAAAAAGCGGGCGGTAATATTATTATCCCGAGCTTTGCACTCGAGCGTTCGCAGGAAGTTCTGTATTACATAAACGAATTACTGATGGAGAAGGCAATACCGCATTTGAAAGTTTTTTTAGACAGCCCGATGGCTTCGAGGATTACCAAAGTTTTTCGGCACCATCCTGAGTTGTTCGATGAGCAGATGACCGAATTTGTTAATAATCACGAATCGCCGTTCAACCTGCCCGGATTGGAAGTGGCGGGCGGAGCTGAGCAGTCAAAGGCAATTAACCGTATAAAGGGGACAATTATGGTCATAGCCGGCTCCGGCATGTGCACAGGCGGTAGAGTAAAACACCACCTGGTGAACAACATTTTCAGGCCGGAGAGTACGATAATGTTTGTGGGGTATCAGGCAATCGGTACGCTTGGCAGAAGTATTGTTGACGGCGCTAAGAAAGTCAGAATACTTGGACAGGTCTATCCTGTCAAAGCCAGAATTGTGCGGATACACGGTTTTTCAGCCCATGCCGACAAGAATGAGCTTCTTGGTTGGTTGAAAGAATTAAAAAGCCCTCCCAAAGGCGTCTTTGTAGTACACGGTGAGACAGAAAGCGCGAAGGCCTTCGCTGGCTACGCCAGAGAGAAAACGGGCTGGCAAATATCCGTCCCGCACTATCAAGACCAGATTATTCTCAATTAGCTGGACAGCAAAGAAGACAAGCCGAATCACAGCACGCGGTTCGGCTTGTCTTTACCATTACTTTATTGTGTCTGAGTGTCGTTTATTAGTAGCGTCTTCTTCCGCCGCCACCGCCGCCACCGCCGCCACCGCCGCCGCCACCAAAACCACCTCGTCTTCCACCACCACCACCACCACCGCCGCCTCGGCGGTTTTCAGTGCGAGGACGAGCCTCATTGACGCTAATGGAGCGCCCCTTCAAATCCTTGCCATTCATCTCAGTGATTGCGGTCTGGGCCTCGTCCTTAGAGGGCATATCAACAAATCCGAACCCTCTTGATTCGCCAGAGAACCTGTCCTTTATGATATTGGCGGACTCGACCTGGCCAAAAGCTTCAAAAGCCTGACGCAAATCATCTTCGGTTGCCTCATGCGACAAATTGCCTACATAAATATTCATTCTACTTTTCCTTTAATTGGCGTATCCCTTTTCTCATATCTCGCATCTCGTTCGAGATACGCTTGGCGATTCCCGAGATACGAATTCCTGTCTATTATTTATTGGGATTAGTATAAGCATAACCGCCGTCTGTGTCCAGAAGTTTTTTAGATAATGGTTAAAATTCCCGCCTGGGACGATGCTGAGCAACAGACATCCGGCAAAGACACCGGAGTTGTCAATCAAAACTGCAGGTAGTCAGGGGTGGAAATCAGAAAAAATAAAGTTTTTTTTACTGCTTTTGCTGTAATAGGTTAGCACAAAAACTGTTAGCCGAGCCATGCTTTTTTTTCACATCAAACGCGCAAGTTCGGCTAACTATAGCAGTCGAAAAAAACATCACCTGGCACTGGAAATAGAAAAGACCTGGAAAAGAATCTGCAAAAGAGGGGAACGCCGTATGGGATTTGACCTCCATATATTTAAAGATGACCAGTTGCAGGCCGATTACATTGAGTGGCTCGTCGAGGAACGGTCAATAGATATTCAAACGCATTTCGTGAAGCTGTGGGAATATTACACAAACAGAATGTATGACACTCACAGAACAGGCGCTTTGGATAGAAAAATAACTGAAGCAGGACGCTGCTATCTGCAGGCGCAGGAATATGGGCTGCCGGCGAGAATAACAGGATTGGTGCACTCGGCAAATGCGGGAATTTTTGGCGCAACGGCAGTCAAAGATGTGCAGCGAAAAGAAGTGGTAATTGAAAACGATATTGCGTGGCGAATAAACGCCGCGGTGGATTTTTTGTTCGGAAAGCCAATAAGTTTTGTTTCCAAATCGCCGGATAGCCAAAAACGTGCAGAAATCGAATCGATACTGAAGGCAGTGTTTGCGGCTAACGGCGCTATCGGTGCCTCGCCAGCACGCGTTTGGGTGCGCTCTCTTGGCCGTAGGTGAGTGCGAGAGAGTTGCCGTTAACCGGTTCTTATGTTCTTATTGTTGTGGATACTCCAACTGCGGCTGGTCGGCGGCTTTTTCAATATTGACTGAGCAATAATCTAAAAATATAAAAGAGTTTCAGACCATAATCTCAGACCACATTTCTCTTGACTTATGTGATTGAATTGTATATAGTTCTCTTGTCTGTATTTTATAGCGAGGATGATGAAATGACAGTCAATGGGCCTATGTTTTTCTCTGCGCATTCCAATTTTATCCGCTACCGGCGCTGCAATATTTTTGAGATAACAACAGTTATGAAAAGGATAATGTTATTACTGCTGTTTCTCTGCATGGCTTCGGTGGCTGTGGGAGAAGTTTCGACAAGAGTGTACTTAGCTGATGGTAACACTCCCCTTGAATATCAAGACATAATGGTTGGAACGAAGCTTACGATTATTGTCAGTTCAGATGCTAATGGACTCTGGAATGGAGGTCTGTTTATCAAAGATCCATACAGAGATTATGGGGTTTTGTCAGGCAGAGATTACAATGATACCACCCTAGACTGGGAAGGCTCTCGTTTCGAAGCTGCAGGTGATGGGGCCCGTGTAAAAGATTTGCAGGATGATGTTATGAGCGGTTTTGACTTCTATGGAGATAGCGATGCAGTAGTGGGCGACTGGTTTATTATTGATTATAATGCCACAAACATAGGTGACTGCAATGTGGGATTCTACGATTATAGCGTAAGTTGGGATGACCCCATCTATAATATCGAGTTTACTCACGTCCGCACACGCGATTTCAATGGAGATACCAAAGTTAACTTTATCGACTTTGCAGTGCTCGCCTCACACTGGCAGGTAACGGACTGTGGCAATCCAGACTGGTGCGAAGGAACCGACCTCGACACTGACGGCAATGTTGACGCTAATGACTTAATGCTGTTTGCCGATTATTGGCTTGAAAAGACCCAATAACACCAGCGGCGCAAATTTTTGCCCCTTTCGTTGCCTTTTAATGTATTTATCTTCATATTTCTAAAAATAACAATCAACATTTCCTCCATTTTTGTCGCTATATACTACAGAAAGTATTCGATATTTCTGCCTTAGAACACTTTTCTGTAGCGGTTTTTTTTGTCAACCATATTTTATGTAAAGGAGGAACTGAATTATGAAAACCAAGAATCTTTTATTGGCAGTTGTTTTCTTGTTACTTGCCTGCAGCACTGTTTCTGCGGACAGGGAATTAGACAGAACTGAAATTTTGCAACTCTTTCAGACGCTAACGAGTCAACCAAGAAAAACCTGGATACCCGCTGGCACTATTGAGGCAACACATCAAGAGTACAGAGCGCCAAAAACAACAGACCCAAATGAAATCAACAATCGAATCAATGAAAAACTTCAAGAATATCAAAGCAATTCAAGCAAACGAGGATTAACCGAAAATATCCAGAAGATGAAACTTGATGCCATACCATTCAATGTTCGTTATAAGTTATCTAATGAATACACAATGGCCTCGACTGTAGTCGTAAGATTTGATGGAGATAGATTTTACTGGGAAATCAATGCAGACTCACGCACAGATTCACTAAAGCCAGGTACAAATTTGGCAGGCAATTTTATGACTAATCAGTTCGACCTGAACTGGAACGCCAAGCGTATATTCGCATGGGACGGTGAAAAATACACCACTTACTCCGCAACCGGTAATCATGCGATTGTTGATTCAACAGGTAACACGCCGCACGTAGTCAATGGTCCATTGACGGCTGGTATCATACCATGGGGATATGGCTTTTACACGTATGATAACCTTTCCACCGCTGAGTCCTCAGCAGTCGAGAAATATATTGATGGCCAAACACAGATACATCTGACGCTTAACAATTCAGATGGCTCGCAAATGCTCTTTGTAATGGACCCGGGGAAAGGTTACGCCGTAATATCTTATTCAACAAGATATCCCGATAATTCGATGACGTACAAATATTATGACAATTATCGATTGATATCGGAGAATTGGGTTCCTGCTGCCATTTTGATAGAGCGTTATGAAGCCGGAACAAATAGATTATTAGCTCGTGATTTGTGGGATATCACTTCTATCAACGGAAATATTCCCGAAATCGGCAGCTTCGATATCAGCTATGAAGCTGATGCATTGATAGAACACTTTTCCGACATTACTAATAAACCCGTAATGTATCGCTATTCGGATACAGTTGATACAGACCTGCTCCTGGCTGACAGGTTAGCGTTTGCAGTCTCTGAAGGCACGCAAGCCCAGAACTGTGCAACGGCAGCGTTAAAATATGTCACCGGCCAGTTAGGTAAAGATGTTACCGATTCTCAGCTTGCCGAACTGGTAACCGAACCGAACAACGACACAAGCCTTTTAGCAATGAAGCAATTTGCACAGGGCCTTGGTCTTTACTCTCGTGCCGTCAAAACCGATATCCAGACACTTAAGAGTTTGAGCGGCTGCGAGGTAATCTTGTATCTTCCCGGCAAGAAACATTTCGTTGTGCTTGGTGATATCAATAACGACTATGTAAGAATTATAGATTTGACAAAGAACAAATTCTACTATCGCACCGATACTGACTTCTTCGGTATGGACTGGACTGAAGGGATAGCTCTTTTGATTTCCAATCAACCTATTGCAGGCAGCTTTTATGATATTAGCGATACCCAGCTTAGCAGTATAATCGGTGCTGCAGGCTATTCCTGCACAAACCTCCTTCAGGAATACAATGTAATATTTTGTAGCGATGTCCTTGGATGTGGAGGTAACTACCAGGAGTACTATGAACGGTGGGGTTGTGAAACCGCTGATAGCGGCAGTTGCAGTAGCTCTGTTCTGATTAGGTATGTAGAATCACCCTGTATAGAAGATATTTATATTCCCGAAGCTTGCAATGTAACAGGCGAATGGACGTACTACTATATGCGGGCGTGTCTTTAAGCCAATCCAAAGCAAACTCGGGCAGGGCTGGGTTAAATCACAGCCCAGACCTGCCCTTTCTATTCACTAATCACTAACAACTGTTCAGTTATAAAACAACCATTTCTGTATTACTCGACTTGCCGAATTCGCCCCCGCAAATATTTACGCCGTTATCGTTGCGCTGATGGTTTCCGACCATGGGCCTTTATTGCTGCCGGTCTTGACCCATCGGAGCATATAATGAGCGGTCTTTCCGCCATCTGCGCCATCGTATTCTACAGTATAGGGGCTTGCCGTATCCAACGTTACAAAGCTAAGCTCATCGGGGTCGGCTGGCGGCGCTTCTCCCTGTGCGGCGACCTTTACCCAAATCTCACAGCCCATCACCCCCTGAGGTTTGGCCCGACTTGTCGGGGTCGCCTCATCGACAAAGCGAATCTCATGACGCAACCGTTGGCTGGTATCGACCGCTCCTATCGGCCTTGTAGAGATACCGCCGGTAGCGGTGGTCTTGATTGTATCAGGTACGGTAATTCCAAGTGCTGCGCGCTCGGCATCATCGACATCGCCCGACGCCTGAAGCTGCCGCACCAACGTCCTGATTAGCGATTCGAGTGTATCGCGACTGGCATCCTTTGCCTGCCGTGCCGATTGAGCTGCCTGCTGGGCGGTAACATTATCTGACATTTTCGTATCAAAATCCGTCTGGGCAGTCGATATAGGTATTATATCGGGGAGGCCTATACCCAACTCTGCGAGGTGGGTGTTGGCATAGGTAACAAAGTTAGCCACCCACGCCTGAAATCCTGTGTCACTTCCCGGAATGTAATCTGGCATTTTCAAATCCTTTCAATAAAAAAGTTACAATATGTTTTTACCCGCTCCCGCGGGTCATCCACTCCACGGAGTAAATCGTCCACTCGGCGGAGGCAGTCTCTCACTCCACGGAGTAGGTCATTCGCTCCAGGGAGTAGGTCATCCACTCCAGGGAGGCAGTCTCTCGCTCCAGGGAGTGAGTCATTCGCTCCACAGAGTAGGTCGTTCGCTCCAGGGAGCGAGCCATCCACTGCCCTCCGCCAGTCTCTCGCTGTTGTCAAAAGGGCTGTTTTTAGGCCAAAAAACGAATTTAATTAGTCATAAAGTAAATTGACTTTGCCTTTACGCAGCGTGAGCGGACATAAAGTAAATCGACTTCGTCTCTTAGCCGCTGATTACACAGATTTGACAGTCTGACACCCTGTGTCAGTTTATCTGGCAGATTACGACCGTATTTATATAAAAGGCGTGGGTGAGAGCCGAAACGTTGATTGTAAAATTGGGCTTTTTAGAAAAAAGAGGTAAAAAGGGGCGGTGAACAGTTGTTAGTATACGGTATTTCCCGCTGCGCGAAGCTAACGACTAAAGACTAAATTATTCTTGATTTAATTGGTTTTCGGACTACAATTCATCCAGTTTTAATAATGGATTGCGGCAGAGCAATAGAAGCTCGGCAGTCCTCAAGACGCCTTTGGGGGCTTCTGCTCGTTTGCACTCCGCTTTCCACGTCTGAGATGCCTCGCCAGCACGCGTTTGGTTGGCTGACTTGGCCGTAGATTAGTGCGAGAGAGTTGTCGTGAGATCGGAAGAGCGTCGTGTAGGGAAAGAGTGTAGATCTCGGTGGTCGCCGTATCATTAAAAAAACAAAAAAGAAAGAAGTAATAGATCGGAAGAGCATACGGCTGACATTTCTACAGTCTTTATCTACTCCTTATCCACCTATCACC